>CAJFTV010000150.1 GCA_904420055.1 Candidatus Alloscillospira gallinarum
GTCCGGCTGAGGATATGTCCGGATATGACATGCTTATAGCTGCGGGCAGAAAGCGCGGCTTTCTCATATCCGGAGGAGAGGTGGACACCGAGCGTATGGCCGCCGTGCTTTTAGATGAGTTCCGCGGCGGCAAGCTGGGGAGAATAACGCTGGAAATGCCGGAGGACGATGAACATGACGGCTGACATGTGGGAAATTGAGCGAGGTTTAAGTGATTATTCCCTAATCTGCGGTGTAGACGAAGCGGGGCGCGGCCCTTTGGCCGGTCCAGTATGTGCCGGTGCTGTTATACTGCCGAAGGAGCTGTGCATACCGGGGCTTGACGACTCCAAAAAGCTGTCCGACAAGAAGCGTCGTGCACTTTATGATGTGATATGTAAAGAGGCACTTTACTGGGGTTTTGGGCTTGCCTCCGTTGATGAAATCGAGGAATACAACATACTTGGCGCCACGTTTATTGCCATGAACAGGGCTATTGACAGCTTAAAAGCCGAGCCTGATTTTTGCCTTGTAGACGGAAACAATATATCCGGAATACATAGAAAGTGCCAGTGTGTCATCGGCGGGGACGGCCGCTCAGCCAATATTGCAGCGGCCTCTATAATTGCAAAGGTAACACGAGACAGGCTGATGGAAAAGTACGCCGAAGAGTACCCGCAGTATGCTTTTGAGAAACACAAGGGATACGGTACAAAGCTTCATTATGAGCGTTTGCGGGAGTTCGGCCCGTGTTCCATTCACAGAATGTCATTTCTCAAAAAGATGCATTGAGGGACTTCACATGAACAGTACTCTTTTGGGAGCGTGGGGCGAAAAGCTCGCCGCAAAATATTACCGCAGGAAAGGTTACAAATGTATTGCCGTGGGTTACTGCTCACGTTTTGGGGAAATAGATATAATCTTGGAAAACCGGGATTATGTCGTATTTTCTGAGGTAAAACTGCGAAAAAATGACAGCTTTGCCTTGGGACGTGAGTTTGTGGACTGCAAAAAACAGGATAAAATTAAGAAAACGGCCATGATATGGCTTTCGGAGAACGAATGTGAGAAGCAGCCTAGATTTGACGTTGTGGAGATATACGCGCCGGAGGGTATAAAGACAAAAAAGCCGGAGATTAACCTTATAGAAAACGCATTTTAAAGGGGAGAGCAGTAATGTTATATAACAGCACACGAGACGGGAAAAATAAAATAAGCGCGGCAGAGGCGATTGCCACTGGCCTTGCAAGGGACGGCGGACTTTTTGTTCCGGATACTATTCCCGCATTAAACCCGGAGGATATTAAAGCGCTCTGCAATATGGACTACAGACAGAGAGCGGTCAAGGTTATGTCCATGTTTTTAGAAGATTTTACAGTTTCTGAGCTTGAGGTGTTTGCCGGCAAGGCCTACGGCTTAAACTATGACACCCCGGACATCGCGCCTGTTAAAACACTGGACAGCAACACGCACTGCCTTGAGCTCTGGCACGGCCCTACATGCGCTTTTAAAGATATGGCCCTTCAGATGCTCCCCCACCTTCTTACCGCTTCTCTCAAAAAGACAGGGGAGACTCGCCGTGTGTGTATTCTCGTCGCAACTTCCGGAGACACCGGCAAGGCGGCGTTAGAGGGATTTGCCGATGTGGAGGGCACAAAGATTTTTGTTTTCTTTCCAAAAGACGGCGTCTCAGATATTCAGCAGATGCAGATGACAACACAGGGCGGCGATAATGTCGGCGTATGCTCAGTCGTGGGCAACTTTGATGATGTTCAGACCGGTGTAAAACTCATCTTTTCAGATGAAAAAATGCGGGAGGAGCTCACGGAAAAAGGGTGGTTTTTATCCTCTGCCAATTCAATAAACTGGGGACGCCTGCTGCCCCAGATTGTATACTACATATCGGCATACTGTGACCTTGTAAAAGCGGGCAGAATTAACCTTGGAGATGAGATAAATTACTGTGTTCCCACTGGTAATTTCGGCAATATTCTGGCTGGCTATTATGCAAAATGCATGGGACTGCCGGTTAAAAAGCTTATTTGTGCCTCCAACAGCAACGATGTGCTCACAGAGTTTATAAATACCGGTGTATATAACAGGAACCGCCAATTTTTCACAACTGTTTCGCCCTCGATGGATATTCTCGTGTCCAGCAATCTTGAGAGACTTCTCTACGAACTCTCCGGAAAAGACGCGGAGCTTATAAGCGGATACATGAAAGAGCTTACGGACAACGGAAAATACACAGTGGACAGAGATATTTTCAGTGCGGTTCAGTCTGTTTTCAGCGGTGGAAGCTGCGGTGAGGAGGACACAAAAAATACCGTGGGAAAAATGTACAGGGAGTATAACTACCTAATAGACACCCACACAGCCGTAGCTTTTAAAATTCTGGACGACTACCGGCGCGGCACCGGAGACATGACAGACTGTGTCGTTGTATCCACTGCAAGTCCCTATAAGTTCAGTCAGGCGGTGCTCTCAGCCATTGGCGGAAATACGGAGGGACTTGACGGGTTCGGCTATATAGACGCGTTAAACCGTATTTCAGGCGTTAAAATTCCACGGCCTTTGGACGAGCTTCGGCAAAAATCCGTGCGCTTTACCGGGGCTATAGAAAAGTCTGCCATGCCGGGGCGCGTGAAAGAATTTATAGCTGAATAAATTATGTAATTAAATCATTTGTCCGGTGAATGCCGGACAAATGATTTGAGGCTTTAAGTTATTTAATAATTTAGTTGGAGCAGAAAGTGCCGCACCATGTTTCGGCCTTCTTCATAGCTGATGTGTTCTCAACCTTGATGCTGCTTGCGGAACATTTGTCTTCTGTTGTGTGGTACTTACAATTTTTTGCTCCGCATGAAACACCGGAGATTGTGCTGCAACCGCAATTTCTGTTATCGCTCATCTTCGTAACTCTCCTTATGATATTATTTGCCTTTGGGCAGTTTTATTATCTGCATTGCAGACTGTTTTTATTCAAAATCAGTTTTTAAAATTTTATGTTCGTAGAACGGAGAATGATATGTCCCTTTACGCAATAGGTGACCTGCACCTCTCGCTTTCTGTTGACAAGCCCATGGACGTATTTGGAGGCAGGTGGGAAAAATACCTCGAAAAATTAATGGACGGAATGTCATGCCTGACAGAAAAAGACACCTGTGTCCTCTGCGGGGACACCTCCTGGGGAACTACCCTTGAGGAGGCGCTGGAGGATTTTCGTCTTATTGACAGCTTCCCCGGACGAAAAATCATTTTAAAGGGCAACCACGACTACTGGTGGAATACCGCTTCAAAAATGAACAAATTTTTTGAGGCAAACGACTTAAAATCCCTAAATATTCTGCACAACAACTGTTATTTTTATGAGGACACTGCCATATGCGGTACAAGGGGCTGGTTTTATGAGGAGGCTGTGCACGGGGGAGAACACGACAAAAAAGTTATGAACAGGGAGGTTGGAAGGCTTGAGACCTCGCTCAAATCGGCGGAAAACGCAAGAGAGAAAATTGTATTTCTACACTACCCACCGAGATTTAACAACTTCATCTGTACTGAGATTGTGGAGGTCATGAAGCGTTACGATGTAAAGCACTGCTATTACGGCCACATACACGGTATCGGGCACAAATACGCCTTTACAGGGACGTACAACGGAACGGATTATCATATGATTTCGTCAGACTATGTTAAGTTCCGCCCGGTGCTCATTAAGAAATAATGCAGTTAATACAATATCTTTAAAATAAGTTGCTTTTTTGGAGATATTCTGTTATGATACTTTAAGCGTTTTATAAGTACTTACTTTTTACCTTTAAATAAAAACTGGTAAACAAACTGGAGGATGCACACCGTGAACGTAAAGAATTGCGAAAAGAAAGAGAAAAGCACAGTAGGCCTTGTCGTGGAGGTTTCTCCCGAAGAATTTGACAAGGCAATTGACGAAGCTTACAGAAAGGCAAAGAGCAGAATTTCTGTTCCCGGCTTCAGAAAGGGAAAAGCTCCCCGTAAAATTGTTGAGAACATGTACGGGGCAAACGTATTTTATGAAGATGCACTTGAGGGTATTCTTCCCGCCGTGTTCAGCTTTGGCGCAGGCGAAAACAAACTGGAAACAGTCGGTTATCCGACACTTGACAACGTTGAGTTTGGCGACGACAAATCTGTCACTATAACATACACTGTAGCGGTTTATCCCACAGTTACAATTGGTGAGTACAAGGGAATACACGCTGAAAAGCCTCTGGTAGAGGTAACCGAGTCGGATATCGACACAGAAATTGAGAAGGTAAGATATCAGAACGCGAGAATTGAGACAATTACAAACCGCCCGGTAGTCAACGGAGATACAGTAACAATTGATTACTGCGGCACGCTGGACGGCGTTGCATTTGACGGCGGTACTGCGGAAAACTATGAGCTGAAAATCGGTTCCGGTTCCTTTATCCCCGGATTTGAGGAGAAAATCCAGGGTATGAAGGTGGAAGAGGAGAGGGACCTTGACCTCACATTCCCCAAAGAGTACCACGCCAAGGAGCTTGCCGGCAAGGACGTTGTGTTCCACGTAAAAGTGCACGAGATTAAGTCTCAGGTTCTTCCGGAAGTGGACGATGAGTTTGTAAAGGACGTGTCAGAGTTTGATACGCTTGCCGAGTACAGAGAAGATATCAAAAAGACACTCACTGCCTCCAAGATGGAAGCGGCACAGAAAACCTTTGAGAATAACGTACTCGATAAGCTCAGCGATTCAGTTGAGGGAGACATTCCCGATGCTCTTGTTGACCAGTATGTAGACGGCGCTGTGGACAATATGCGCGGCAATCTTGCTCAGTACGGTATGGAGCTTGAGATGTACCTCAACATGATGAACATGAACCTTGAGACATTCAGGGACAATCTCCGCCCCAACGCTGAGAAAAATGTCAAAAACACTCTTGCCCTGGAGAAGGTTGCTGAGCTGGAGAAGCTTGAGCCCACGGAAGAGGAGCTTGAGGCCGGATATAAAGAGATGGCCGAGACATACGGCATGGAGCTTGACAAGGTAAAAGACCAGATTAACAAGGAAATGCTCTCTCGTGAGCTCAATCTCCGTGCAGCATCAAAGCTTGTAATTGATGCCGCAGTTGCCGAGGACCCGAAACCCGAGGAGAAAGAAGAGAAGAAGGCCGAGGAAAAGCCTGAGGCCGAAGAGAAACCAAAGAAGAAAACCACAACCACAAGAAAAAAGGCGGCTCCCAAAAAGACTGAAACCGCCGAAAAGAAGGCAGCAAAAGATTCTGAGGAAACACAGGAAGAGGCTGCCGAGGACAAAGCTGAAACAAAAGAATAACGTCCGGTTTTGTATAAGAAACTGTAAATCTGGACAGCATCTTTTGGTAGACAGGAAAAGGAGCGATAAAAATGAGTCTTGTACCATACGTAGTTGAACAGACATCACGCGGCGAGCGTTCATATGATATTTTTTCCAGACTGTTAAACGACCGTATCGTTTTTCTGGGAGAAGAGGTAAACGACACAACCGCAAGTCTTATAGTTGCCCAGCTTCTGTACCTTGAAGCTCAGGATCCAGATAAGGATATCCAGTTTTACATTAACAGCCCTGGTGGTTCTGTGACTGCCGGCATGGCGATATACGACACAATGCAGTATATAAAGGCCGATGTATCTACAATCTGCATAGGCATGGCTGCCAGCATGGGAGCTTTTCTCCTCTCTTCCGGCGCCCCGGGTAAGCGTCTTGCGCTTCCCAATGCGGAGATAATGATACATCAGCCCTCCGGTGGTTTCCAGGGGCAGGCAACTGATATCCAGATTCACGCGGAGAATATCCTCAAGATTAAAGGCAATTTAAACCGTATCCTTGCCGAAAATACGGGAAAGCCCCTGGACGTGATTGTCGAGGCGACTGAGCGCGACAACTTTATGTCCGCACAGGAGGCAAAGGAGTTCGGCCTTATTGATAATGTTATTGTTAAGCGCTAAGGAGTTTTAAATGGCAAAATCAGAAGAAAGACAGGTAAGGTGCAACTTCTGCGGTAAGAAGCAGAGCGAGGTACAGCGGCTTATCGCCGGCAACGGTGCGTTTATCTGTGATGAGTGCATAGCCCTTTGTGCAGGCATAATTGACGCCAGCCACTCGGAGATGAGCCATGAAGAGTCTGTCAGAAACACTATTTTTGACGGCGGGCTTCCCAAACCGGCAGAAATAAAGGCTGTACTCGACGACTACGTTATCGGCCAGGAAAAGGCAAAGGTGGCGCTTTCCGTTGCCGTGTATAACCATTACAAGCGTATTTACGGCGGCGGCGACACAGGCGGAGTAGACCTTCAAAAGAGCAATATCCTGCTAATGGGCCCCACCGGCTGCGGAAAAACATTTCTGGCACAGACACTGGCCCGCATACTTCAGGTGCCGTTTGCAATTGCTGACGCCACTACGCTGACTGAGGCCGGATATGTCGGAGATGACGTTGAGAATATTCTCTTACGGCTCCTGCAGGCTGCTGATTTTGACGTTGCCCTTGCCGAGCACGGCATTATCTATGTTGACGAAATTGACAAAATCACCCGCAAAAGTGAGAATGTTTCAATTACAAGAGACGTGTCGGGTGAAGGGGTACAGCAGGCACTTCTGAAAATAATTGAGGGAACTGTTGCTAACGTACCGCCTCAGGGCGGGAGAAAGCACCCACATCAGGAGTTTATCTCCATTGATACGAAAAATATACTTTTCATCTGCGGCGGAGCTTTTGACGGGATTGACAAAGTGGTGGAAAACCGTATTGATAAAAAGAGCATGGGCTTCGGCGCCGAAATAGTGAGCAAGAAGGAAAAGAACTTATCTGAGCTTTACAGCCAGATACAGTCGCACGACGTGATTAAGTACGGGCTTATACCTGAACTTGTGGGACGGCTGCCGGTGATAACGCCTCTTGAGGCAATCTCAAGAGATGACCTTGTAAAGATACTCACAATTCCCAAAAATGCGCTTGTAAAACAGTATCAGGTGCTGTTCAGCTATGACAATGTTGAGCTGGAATTCACTCAGGACGCCCTTGAGGCAATAGCAGACAAGGCAATCAGCATGGACATAGGCGCCCGGGGACTGAGAAGTGTCATGGAAAACCTCCTCACTGATGTCATGTACGATATTCCGTCCGACACGAGAGTGGAGAAGGTTGTAATTACAAAAGAATGCGTAAACGGTTCAGAACCGCCACAGAAAATTTACAGGCCAAAGCCACAGCTTAGCCCTGAAATAATAAACGCATCCTAATTCTGAGCCGCACTTTTAGTGCGGCTCTTTTCAAAGGAGAACACCATGAAAAATATCAATTCCGAAAAAACTACCACGGTTCTGCCGATGCTCGCCCTGCGAGGGCTGACGGTTTTTCCTGGTATGAATATAAATTTTGACGTTGAACGCCCAATGTCTTTAAACGCTTTAAATTCTGCAATGGAGAACGACAGAAAAATTTTCCTCCTGACGCAGAAGGACATATCTGTAGAATCTCCGTCGGAGAGCGACCTGTACACAGTTGGCACAATCTGCACTGTCCGGCAGCTTCTGCGCATGCCTGGCGGAGGCGTAAAAGTCCTTGTCGAGGGAATTCAGCGCGCTGAGTTTGAGCTTATAATCAGCCGCTCACCGTTCTTTATAGCAGAGGTTTCTCCATGTGAGGCTATAGAGGTTACAAAGACTACAAAAAAGGCACAGGCGCTTATGAAAAAGGCGGTAGAGCTCTTTGACGAATATGCCCGCGTAACCGGCGGAATTGCAAAGGAGACACTGCTTGCGGCATTTGCCTCAGACTCTCCTGAGTATATAGCGGATTTTATTGCCCAGAACACGGCAATGCACACAGACAAAAAGCAGCGTGTACTGGAGCTTTTGAACCCTATTAAACGCCTTGAATATGTATGCCGCGTTCTGGCAGAGGAGATAGGCATAGCAGAAATCGAGAAGGATATTGACAAGAAGCTGTATGTCCGGATTGGTGAGCAGCAGCGCGCAAATATCCTGCGCGAGCAGATGAACGTCATAAGGGCGGAGCTGGGCTATGAGCACGACGGCGACAACGAGATGGACGACTACAGGGATAAAATACTGTCCCTCGCTTTAGATGATGAAGTGGAGAAAAAGCTGCTGAAAGAGGTCGATAAACTGGAAAAGCAGCCTTTCGGCTCTGCTGAGGCCAGCGTTATCAGAAATTATCTGGACATTTGTCTTGAACTTCCATGGAATACGGAAACCGGGACAGATGTGGACGTTAAAAAGGCCGCGAAGGTGCTTGATGAGGACCACTATGGCCTTGAAAAGGTAAAGACACGCGTGCTTGAATATCTGGCTGTCAAAGAATACGCACCGGAATCCCGCGGCACAATACTGTGCTTTGTAGGTCCTCCGGGAACGGGCAAAACCTCAATTGCCATCAGCATTGCCTGCGCTTTCGGCAGAAAGCTTGCACGGGTGGCTCTTGGCGGCGTTCACGATGAAGCGGAAATCCGCGGCCACAGAAAGACCTATGTTGGGGCAATGCCGGGCAGAATTATGTCTGCAATTTCACAGGCAAAATCAAAAAATCCCCTCATGCTCTTAGACGAGATTGACAAGCTCGGCAGCGACTACAAGGGCGACCCGGCTTCCGCTCTTTTGGAGGCACTCGACCCCGAGCAGAACAGTACGTTCCGCGACCATTTTATCGAAGTCCCATTTGACCTCTCAAAGGTCATGTTTATAACGACTGCAAATACGCTCTCAACCATTCCGCGGCCGCTTTTGGACCGCATGGAGGTAATTGAGCTCTCAAGTTACACCGACAATGAAAAGCTGGAGATTGCAAAGCGCCACTTGATACCAAAGCAGCGTAAAATGCACGGCCTTAACGGGCGCACGCTTAAAATTTCAGACGATGCCGTTCGGGATATTATTGCAGGCTATACCAGGGAGTCCGGCGTGCGGAACCTCGAGCGCCAGATTGCGACTATCTGCCGCAAAACTGTTTCAAAAATTGTAAACGGTGAGTGCAAGTCCTTAAATGTAAAACCCAATATGCTTGAGGAGCTTCTCGGTGTTCGCAAATTCAAGCCTGAGGCTATTGCCGCTGCCGATGCGGTTGGACTTGTCCGCGGGCTTGCCTGGACAGCTGCCGGGGGTGAGACGCTGGAGGTAGAGGTCAATGTCATGCCCGGAAGCGGCAAGCTTGAGCTCACAGGAAACCTCGGCGACGTTATGAAGGAATCTGCCAAGATAGCCATTTCTTATATCCGCAGTGTCGCTGACAAAATCGGCGTTGACCCGGATTTTTACAAGACAAAGGACATACACATTCACTTCCCGGAGGGGGCGGTGCCCAAGGACGGGCCCTCCGCCGGAATTACCATGACCGTTGCGGTTGTATCCGCGCTCACAGGACGTCCGGTCAGCCGTACTGTGGCGATGACAGGCGAGATTTCCCTCCGCGGCAGGATTATGGCTATCGGCGGCCTCCGTGAGAAAACCATGGCCGCGCTGCGTGCCGGGGCCAAGACCGTAATTATTCCCAGCGAAAATGAGCGCGATTTAGAGGAAATCGACCAGAGCGTAAGGTCGAGCCTGAACTTCGTCATGGCAGACAACGCGGAAGAGGTCATTAATTTCCTGATGCCTCCTGAAACTCCTGTGCCGGAGAGCGAGGAGAAAAAAGAGAATATTCCGCTTGTGGACATAAAAGAGGAGAAGGAGAGCACAATTCGCCTTCGCCAGTAATATTTTGGAGTTTTAATATGAATTATCATATAGCGGAGTTTATAAAGTCCTCTGTCAAGCCTGAGGACTTTATACAGGACGGACTGCCGCAGATTGTGTTTTCCGGCAAGTCAAACGTGGGGAAGTCGTCTGTTATTAACAGAATACTGAACAGGAAAAACTTTGCACGTGTCGGCGCATCTCCCGGAAAGACAGTCCACATAAATTACTTTCTGATAGACAGAACTGCTTATTTTGTGGACCTGCCGGGATACGGATTTGCAAAGGTATCCAAAGCAGAACGTGACAGGTGGGGCCGTCTTATGGAGCAGTATTTTGCCCGGACCGACCTTATAACCCACGGTATAATGATAGTTGACTGCCGCCATAAGCCAACTGGTGA
>CAJFTV010000151.1 GCA_904420055.1 Candidatus Alloscillospira gallinarum
CCGTTAGACCTTGAGAACGTCAATGAGCACGTATATCTGCGCATGATAAACAGCGCAAAGAAATATATCTATATAAACACGCCGTATCTCATAATAAATGACCAGTTCATGTCCGCCCTGACTCAGGCGGCAAAAAGCGGCGTGGACGTGCGCATTGTAACTCCCCACCGCTGGGACAAGTGGTATGTACACATAACCACCCGGTCATTTTACAAGGACCTTATTGAGGAGGGCGTAAAAATATACGAGTACTCAAACGGTTTTATACACTCCAAGACATTTGTGGCCGACGATGAGGTAGCTACCATCGGCACCGCCAATTTAGATTACCGCAGCCTCTATCTGCACTTCGAGTGTGGGGTGTGCCTTTACAAGACCGATGCTGTAATGGAGCTTAAAAAGGACTTTTTAAACACGCTTCAGTCCTGCCAGCAGATAACGGAAAAGGACTGCCCACGTGGCCTTTTTAAAACGCTTTTGCAGGACTTCTTTCGGCTTTTTGCCCCTCTTTTGTAAGTCTTGGGAATGGCCGCCAGTATTACGGCATCACTTATGCCTGTAGTCTGTCTCCCGTAAAACGGAAACTCACAAATATACACGTGCTAAAAGGAGACGCATAATGCGTCTCCTTTTTAATACGTAAAACGCTGGGCAGGCTTTCTGCATGAGGCCTGTTTCTTTTTGGTGCAGAATTTATTATAATGGACCTACCACTATCTATCGAAAGGAAAACACTATGGACGCTCTAAAAAGCACACGCCTGTTTCTGCTGGACATGGACGGTACCATATATCTGGGTGACGAGATAATCCCCGGGGCCACAGAATTTATAAATGGGCTGAAAAAAGCCGGTATTGGCTATATATACCTGACAAATAACTCCTCACGCTCATGCAGTGATTATGTTAACCGATTGCAGTCCATGGGCTTTCCCTGCGGCAAGGAGAATATATTCACCTCTTCTATGGCGACCGCCATGTACTTAAATGAGTTCTTTCCCGGAAGAACCATATATCCTGTTGGAACCCGTGCATTTACACGGGAGCTTGAGGAATATGGCGTTATTCTGGGCACAGAAAACCCCGCCGCCGTGGCGGTGGGGTTTGACACGGAATTAACCTATGAAAAGCTGAAAAATGCTGTTGACTTTCTCATGGACGGCGCCGCCTTTATCGCTGCAAATCCGGATTTTGTCTGCCCTATGCCGCAGGGCCGGGTGCTGCCGGACTGCGGCAGCATATGCGCCCTTCTCACGGCCTCCACAGGCAAAAAACCATTTTACATAGGAAAGCCCAACAGAAACATGATAGACATAATCTCCCGCAAAACCGGTATCCCCCAGAACCTTATCGCCGTCGTGGGAGACCGCCTTTACACAGACATCGCCGTGGCGGAAAATGCCGGGGCCGTCTCTGTATGCGTACTCACGGGAGAAACCTCCCCGGAGGATATTGACGCCTCTCATGTTAAGCCCCGCTACACCTTCCCCTCAGTCCGGGAGCTTGGCGAGTATCTTGGGGTTATTTAAAGCGCACATTTGGCAGAAAATGCTCAAATATTACAGCGTCGCTGTCCGCTTCCTCTGAGCTGTCACGTGCAGTCCAGGCAAATTTCATCGCGCCCATTTTCTCACAGAGCTTCACCGTCAGCGGCTTTTTGCCTATGCGGTAGGCAATAAAATTAGGCCGGGCAGACACGTTTGTGAGAAGGCGGCTGAGTACAAATCCCATAAATGTATCCAGCTCTTTAAGCTCCTTTCTCTGCTTGCTGAGCTGTCCTCGGAGTACGTCCGGGGCGTGATTTTTAAACCACGTCACAATAAACGGGTCAAAGCTCTCCACACAGAACGGCCCCTTGTATTTGCGCATTATCCCCATTGTCATGGCGCAGAGAAGCTTATTGTTGTGCCCCCGCTTTACCTCCACAATGACCGGCGCACCATCAAGTTCGGACAGCACCTCGGTGAGGAGTGGGATTTTATATTCAGTGCCGCAGAGGTACAGCCCGCTCAGTTCTTCATAAGTAAGACTTTCCACGTATTTGTCAACTCCGCAGAGGCGCTTTAAGTTCTCGTCGTGGAACACTATTACCTTGTTGTCCTTGGAAAGGCGCACGTCAAGCTCAACACCGTATCCCATCTTTGCCGCGGCACGAAACGCAGGCAGGGAATTCTCCGGCGTAACACCGTCTTTTGTATACAATCCACGGTGTGCAAAATTCCGGCCGTAAAAAGGCTCTGCCTTTTCCAGCGTGGGCCTCTCCGGCGCCACCAGATACGCCGTAACTCCAGCCGCGGCGGCCATCAAAGTTAGTAATTTTCTCTTTTTCATACTGACCTCCCATGGATAAATCTGAAATACCCGTACACATCTTTCCCCTATGTCTACGGGTATATAAATACATTGCCTAAATTATCCTGTACATATTATAATGCAATTATACAGTTCCTTTTTTCCACAGGCAAGCAATTAAAAAAAGTTTAATAATATCTTGATAATCAAAAAGGAGGCAGTATCCATGAAAGTTATAGCTATAAACGGAAGTCCCAGAAAAGTCTGGAACACAGCCCAGATGCTGAAAAAAGCACTTGAGGGCGCAGAGGCCGCCGGGGCAGAAACAGAACTTATACACCTTTCAGACCTTAATTTCAAAGGCTGCGTTAGCTGCTTCGGCTGTAAAAGGCTTGGAAATCCAAGCTTCGGCAAATGTAACCTCCGGGACGACCTCACACCGGTACTTGAGAAAATTTCCGGGTGCGGTGCGCTCATAATAGGTTCTCCGCTCTACATGGGAGACGTAACAGGCATGACCAGAAACTTAATCGAGCGCCTCACATTTCAGTACATATCCTACGATAATACCCCTCCGTATTTCGACGGTCACATAAACTGTGCCTTTATCTACACAATGAACTGCCCTGAAGAGTTTTCCGACTGTCAGAAGGCCGCATATGAACAAAACGCCGGCTGTCTCAAGGTTTTAGGGGGTACGACAGAATATATCATGGCAAATGAGACATGGCAGTGGGACGACTACTCAAAATATGCCTCCGGCATGTTTGACGTGGAGGCAAAGCGCCGCCATCACGAAGAAATATGGCCCCGGGAGCTCCAGAGTGCCTTTGACCTTGGGCACAGGCTCGCATCAAAATAAAAATGCACCCCTGCGTAAGGCTTTATAAGCTTACGCGGGGGTTAATATTTTCAGCCGCTTTTCGGCACTACGCCGTCCTGAACTGCGGGGTATTTTGCCCGGATTATGTTATATGCGACAACTGCCGCTATAACTACCGCGGCCCCCGCCACAGACACAGGACTTATCATCTCGCCTGACACAACCGCAACCCACACGGGGTTTAAAATCGGCTCAATTCCGGAGACGAGCGCCGCGGCTACAGGTCCCGTCCTGGTTATACCCTGGCAGAAAAATATGTAGGCTATTCCGGTCTGCAAAACTCCCAGCAGCAGAATGTACACGACGGGCGTAACTGAAAAATCCGTCTCCCCAAAATAAAATGGCAGTCCGGCTATCACGCTTATCGACTGTCCGATTATAACAGAGGAAAGGGCATCTCCTTTTTTGTGACCGTTTATCATAAACATTCCCGCGTAGGTCATGCCTGAGATAAGCCCTATAATGTTGCCGGGTATGTTACCGGCAGACAGCCCGTCCACAAAAAAGCATATTATCCCGGCAAACACGAGAATACACGTGACGGTATCCAGTTTTCCCGGCTTCCGGCGATAAATTATCCATGAAAACAGGATTATAAATACCGGCATGGTAAACTCCAAAACTATGGCGTTTGCCGCCGTTGTCATTTTTGTAGCCATTGAAAAAAACAGGTTCGTTATAAACGTACACAGGGCCCCGCCCAGTATCAGCCAGTTAAACCTGAGCCTGTGATGTGAGGCCTTTGCGTAAACAAGCAGGATTAAAACGGATATAAGGCTCCTTATCCCATTTATGGAAAAGGCCGACCACGGTATCATTTTAACGCACAGTCCGCCTATGCTGAACAGCACGGCGGACAAAAACATGTAAAGCGTGCCTTTTTTCGTATAAGTCAATCTATTCACCTGTCAAACATGGGGGATTTTCCGGATACTGACAGCGGTATTCCCATTATTTTCGTACATTCACCTAAAATTCCAAGTGACTGGGCCGCTTTGCCAACAGAGAACATCACCCTGTTGTCTATCCTCATGTCCGCCGCCACAGACACGGCAGAACCCACGGCAATGCCCAGGTCGATGGCGTCAAATGAACATACTGCTCCGGCATTTGCATTTTCACCGCAGCCGTCAAAGCCGCACAGGCCGCACATTTTCCCAAGTCCCCGGCGGCTGTCCAGTGTGCCGATTAAAACCACCGCTCCAGATGAGTCCACGTTTCCGGCGTCCCTCATGAAAAAGTGTTTTTCATCATATCCGCACATCTTCCTCATCTCCTCAGACAGCCTGTCCTTGTCCTCCCCTGTAACTACCGCCGTCACTATCATGTCGGTGCCCTTTGCCTTGGGGGCGGTCCGCGCTGCGGCGCACATGCGTGCCGCAGCGTCCTCTATGGCCCTTTTTTCGGCTGTCTCTGAACTGATAATCATATTTACATCTCCTTTTAATTTCATTCTTTATTTGCATGATATAATTCCATACAGGTAGTTGTCAAATTTTTTTACTTATTATAATATAGGTATAGGAAACTATATGCAACTATTTTAAGGAGGAACTTTTATGTATACGTTTTCCCCTGTTACGGAGAGAGTGGAAAAAATCCGCGAAAAATACCGCTCCACCTTCCCCACCTTCAGCTCTGAGCGCTGCCGGATTATCACCGACTTCTACAAGGCCAATCCCAACATGCCCGGCCAGCTGAAAAGGGCACAAAACCTGTATAACCTAATTGAGAAAATGACAATTCTTGTCCACGACGACGAGCTTATTGTGGGCAACATCTCCGCCCATTTCCGCGGCTGCACCATAAGCCCGGAGTACGGCGGCCTTCGCTGGCTCAAGGAGGAGCTGGAGAGCGGCGTCTTTGAAAACCGCAGCGAGGTGGAGGAAAAGACTAACATCTCCCCTGAGGATAAGCAGTGGGTCATAGACAACGCTGAATACTGGGACACCTACTCCATGCACGCAAGAAACAGATACAATGTGCCCATTGGCTTTGAGGATATTGCCGACACAGGGGTTATACCCTTTGGCGGCCCCGGCTTTGGCGGCGAGGGCATGGGCTTCGGCGGCGGCCCCATAGGTCATTTTGCCTCAAACTACGGCAAGGTTGTAAGCCGCGGCTTTAAGTCTATCAAGGAAGAGGCCCTTGCCCATCTCGACGCCATGAAGGGCAATATCATGGGCGATAACGCAACAAAATATAACTTCTACCGCTCAATCGTCATTGTATGCGACGCGGCGTCTCTCCTTGCAAAGCGCTATGCTAAGGAGTGTCTGCGTCAGGCGGAAGCTATGGACGACTGCAAGCGCAAAAAAGAGCTTCTCACAATGGCTGATTCATTAAATCACATCATGGAGTACCCCGCCAGAAACTACTGGGAGGCAGTTCAGGCAACATACTTAAACCACCTCATGTACTGCCTTGACGGCCAGATGCACGGCCTCACCTTAGGCCGCTTTGACCAGTACACCGGACCCTTTGCAGAGGCTGACCTGGCCTCCGGCGCATTTACAAGAGAGCAGCTTCAGGAGATTACCGACTGCTTCTTCCTGAAAATTGCCGAGACTTCCCTCTGCCGCCAGATTTTCGCGGCGTTAAACTGCGGCGGTTACTCCTCCGGCCAGCATATCTCCCTGGGCGGCGTGAAAAAGGACGGCTCTGATGCCACAAACGTGGTGTCCTTCCTCATGCTTGAGTCTATGGCCCGTCTCTCGCTCCATGAGCCACCGCTCTCCTGCCGTATTCACGAGAACACACCGGAAGAGCTATGGGAGGCGGCAATTGAGTGTACAAAGCTCGTTGGCGGCATACCCACTCTCCAGAACGACAAGGTAATTATAAAGTGCCTTTTAGACCGCGGCTTTACTCTTGAGGACGCCAGGGATTACTGCCTTATCGGCTGTGTTGAGCCCGCCGGATTTGGAAATGACTTCCCCTGCTGCGGCGGCTGCGGAAATGAAACATACCTAAATCAGGCAAATATCCTTGTTATGACTATTAACAACGGCATTAACCCCCTCACAAAGGCAGACTCCCACTTCAATACCGGATATCTCTATGAGTTTGAAAACTTTGACCAGGTAAAAGACGCCTATGTAAAGCAGACAGAGTTCTATGTGAGATGGCATTTCTCCATTACCAATATGCACTATATGACTGTCCGGGAAATGATGCCCCTGCCCTCTGTCTCCGCCACAATGGACGGCTGTATGGAGAGCGGCCTTGATGTCACCTGGGGCGGCGCAAAGTACAACGCCATGGGCTCCTCCGGCATCGGCTGTGCAAACGTGGGTGACGGCCTCTATGCCATAAAGCACCTCTGCTTTGACAAGAAAATATGCACCACACGGGAGCTTTACGATGCTCTCATGGCAAACTGGGAGGGGTATGAGCCACTCAGGCAGTATATTCTGAACCAGATGCCGCGCTACGGCAACGACTGCAAAGAAGTCGACGAGCTCACAGGCTGGGCTATGGACGTATTTGCCAAGGCCTTTAACAAGTGCTCTTGCTACCGGGTAAATACCTGTCAGGCAGGCATTTACCCCGTGTCCACCCATATCATGTACGGCATGAACACCTGGGCTACACCTGACGGGCGCATGACCGGCGAACCCCTTGCCGACGGCATCTCTCCCAAGCAGGGACTTGACAAGAACGGTCCCGCCGCCGTATTAAACAGCATGGCCAAAATTCCTCACCGTGCGTTTTCTAACGGTACACTTCTGAACATGAAATTCCACCCCGCAACCGTTGCCGGGGACGAGGGCAACACAAAGCTCCGCCGCCTGGTGGAAACCTATTTCGACATGGACGGAATGCATATTCAGTACAACGTCATGGGCGCGGAACAGCTCCGAAAAGCCCAGGAGGACCCGGATGGCAACCGCAACCTTGTTATACGCATAGCCGGCTTCTCCGCCTACTTTGTCGAACTGGATAAGAGACTTCAGGACGACCTCATAAGCCGTACTGACCAGAGAGTATAATATAAATCTGCAAAGCCCGCGGAAAATTTCCGCGGGCTTTCTTTTTATCTGGTAACCTATTTCAGCAGTAAATACAATCATTGCAATTTCTGCTATGGCAACCTTTTGCCGAAGCTATGTATTTACTCATATTTTGGCTAAATTCACAGCTTTAAAACTTACGTACCATAAGATACTCCACAGCCACTGAACACATCAAATTACACTTTGGATACGTAAGCCTTTTACTCACGTAAAATAAAACGTGATAACAGTAGTATTCATCTCAAAAAGTTTGATTTATTATTTTATGTAAACTTTTAATTTCCCAACCGCAAGTGGAAAAAACTGCTTTGAAAGCAAAAAAAGCCCAGATATACCCACAAAATAAAGGACTTTTAGCCACATGTCTGTGGAAAACCCTGTGGAAAATGTTAATAACTTTTTGTAGATAAGATTATTGTAAACATTTTACGTCAACTTATTACTAAAATTTTCCTGCGTTTTTCGTGTTTATTTTTGTCTGTTTTACAAAATCTGAACGTCTAATTTCGACACATTTTTCACTTGACAAAATTAAAACTCCAAAAAGCTATAGCATGTTAAAAGCTCTGACATTTCTTTTTTCAATAATTATACTTTTTGTATTTTACTGACGGTATAATATAAAAATGTGTCGATAGTACTTTACATTTTAATTGACCTTTGCTATAATGTCATAGTAAATTTTAAGCGTGGGCTTGTAGCTCAGTTTGGGAGAGCGTACGGTTCGCATCCGTAAGGTCGAGGGTTCGAGCCCCTTCAGGTCCACCACAACGAATAAATCCGAACCTTGTGCCGGTTGGCGATGGGTTCGGATTTTGTATTTTCAGTTCCTCTCAGAAGCGTCTCCGCTTCGCTGGGCTTCGATTTGGTTTTCACTACGCTCTGGGTACCTTTTTTGTCAACACTTCCCACAACGAACCACTGTAATCTCATTTGTTTATTTTTACAGGTAGCACGTATACAATATTTACTCATACGGGCAAATAAAAACGAGGCCGGACAGATACTAATCCACCCGGCTTTTTCTGTGCTGTGCTCTCACACTGAAATATAACAGACGCGCAAATAACCACTTTGTCACAGATGTGTTGTAATTACAACGTACTTTTTAAATACCTAAAAGTATAATCATGTCAGAACATGAGATATCGGTTTTGGAGGTGCGCATAATGATAAGGAAAATAGTACAGATTGACAAAGATAAGTGCAACGGCTGCGGCGCATGTGCAGAGGCGTGTCACGAGGGGGCCATAGGCATGGTAGATGGAAAGGCGCAGCTTTTGCGGGACGACTACTGTGACGGGTTGGGTGACTGTCTGCCTGCATGTCCAACTGGCGCCATCACATTTGTAGAACGTGAGGCCGCAGAATATGACAGAGCCGCCGTACTGAAGAACATGACCAAAAAGTCCGGGAACGGCTGTCCCGGTTCACAGGCAAAGAGGATTGCTAAGAGTGACATGCCAGCAGATGTTCATGTACCGTCCCGCCTCTCACAGTGGCCGGTCCAAATTAAACTTGTCCCAGCTGCCGCACCATATTTTGACGGGGCCGACCTGCTCATTGCAGCGGACTGCACTGCATATGCATACGGGAATTTTCACGAGGATTTTATCCGCGGCAGAAAAACTCTTGTGGGCTGTCCAAAGCTGGACAGTGTGAACTACGCGGAAAAACTCTCCCAAATTTTTTCCACGCATGATATAAAAAGTATTACAGTTGCCCGCATGGAAGTCCCCTGCTGCGGCGGTCTTGAATACGCAGTAAAAATGGCGCTTCAAGCCTGCGGCAAGGATATTCCCTGCAATGTCGTAACCATCTCCACCGACGGACAAATACTGTAAGTTCCTTTGTCCAGTAAAATATGTACGAATATATTCCAGACCTTATATTCGGTTAATATTGCTCAAGTAAATACCGCATAACAGCAAAATCCCCGAGAAATATCAGTCTCGGGGATTTTTTGATATTTCCCGC
>CAJFTV010000152.1 GCA_904420055.1 Candidatus Alloscillospira gallinarum
AAAAAATGCCGAGACCGGAAAAAATGCGGTGTATTTGTTCTCTGCCCAAGTGCGGCTCTTTTGGGCCTTTGGACACTTTCTCAGGCGACGGCGACACCCTCGTCATGACGCTGGACGAGTATGAGGCGATACGTCTTTTGGACTACATGGGGTTTTCCCAGGAGGCCTGCGCCCTTCGCATGAACGTGTCCCGCCCCACCGTGGTACGTATATATGAATCGGCGCGGAGAAAAATGGCCGAGGCCATTGTCACCGGCAAAAAAATCGAAATCCGCGGCGGAAGCGTCACTGTCTGCACAGCTCCAAGACCTGAATGTGCAGATGAACCATACTGCTGTCACCGCCAAAAAATATAATATACATAAAGGAGAATGCTTATGGACGTTTTAATTATCGGAGGCGTCGCCGCCGGCACTAAGGCGGCTGCCAAGCTGAAGCGAATCGACCCCGGCGCAAATGTGACAATAATCACAAACAGTCCGGACATATCATATGCCGGCTGCGGCCTCCCCTACTACGCCGGCGGCGTGATAGAGGACCGGGAAGAGCTCATTGTCAACACTCCTGAGGACTACTCCGAATCTACAGGCGCAAAGGTCATCACCGGCGTCGAGGCCACCGGGGTAAACCCCTCTGCCAAAACAGTCACGGCAAAAAACCTTGCCACCGGCGAGACTACAGAATACACATACGACAAACTCGTCGTAGCCACCGGAGCATCTTCCGCCGTACCCAATATTCCAGGCACCGATTTGCCCGGCGTATTTAAAATGCGCGTCCCCAGCGACGCTATCGACCTGCGCGATTACATTGACAAAAACGATGCGAAGAGCGCCCTTGTCGTCGGCGGAGGCTTTATCGGCCTTGAGGTGGCGGAAAATCTCAAGGGCTACGGCCTCAGCGTCACCGTTGTGGACTTCGCGCCCCAGATTATGCCAAACGTCATTGACCCCGAGATGGCAGATTTTGTGCGCCGCCACCTTGCCGGGAAGGGCATTAAGATATTCACCGGCACAGGCGTCAACGCCATAAAGGGAAACGGCAGGGCAGAATCCGTCGAGACCACCGCAGGCGTATTTTACGCCGATATCGTGGTGCTGTCAGCAGGTATCCGCCCCAACACCGCATTTTTAGAGGGTTCCGGCATTGAGACCGAGCGCGGCTACGTGGTAATCGACGGTAAAATGCAGACAAATGTACCCGATATATATGCCGCAGGTGACTGCGTAATTGTTAAAAACCGTATTACCGGCGCGCGCCAGGTATCTGCAATGGGCTCCAGCGCCAACATTGAGGGCCGTGCTCTCGCACAGATTATCTACGGCGCAGACAAAAACTACCCCGGCGTCCTGGGAACCGGCGTTGTAAAGCTCCCCGGTCTCAATTGCGGCAGGACAGGCCTCACTGAGGCCGCGGCAAAAGATGCCGGTTACGACGTTGTGACCATTCTCGCCGTTAACGACGACAAGGCACATTACTATCCTGACGCCGCTTTCTTTATCACAAAGCTCATTGCCGACAGAAACACCCACAAGCTCCTCGGTATGCAGGTGCTCGGCCCCGGCGCTGTTGACAAGATGACAGATATCGCCGTTGTTGGCATATCAATGGGTGCAAAACTTGAGGACTTTGAGTTTATGGATATGGCATATGCTCCCCCGTTCTCAACGGCAATTCACCCCTTTGTTGCAGCTGCCGATATCCTCATGAACAAGATAAACGGCGAGTACAGCACAATGACACCGGCAGAGTATGCCGCCGGAGCTGCCGAGGGCTACACCATTGTGGACACAACCCCCGACGGGCTTATACCCAACACCCCGAAAATGGAGCTGGAGACAATTTTCGGTGCTGTCCCAGGATTTGACAAGGACGAAAAACTCCTCCTCGTATGTAACCGCGGCAAGAGGGCATACTTTACTGCACGCCGCCTCCAGTACTATGGATACAAAAATGTAAAGGTCCTTGAAGGCGGCAAGACATTTAACGTCATTAAAACCTTTCCCTCCGGGAGCGATATTCCGCCAGAAGAGATAAAACGGGTAAAGGGCCTGGGTTTTTTAGGTGACAAGACCGCCCCCGGTAAGTTTAACTGCCGCGTCATAACAAGAAACGGCAAGATAACCGCCGAGGAAAGCGCGGCCATATCTCAGGCTGCAAAGCTCTACGGAAACGGCGAGATTGCAATGACATCACGTCTCACCATTGAGATACAGGCAGTACCCTATGAAAACATTGAGCCAATTATGGAGTACCTTGCCTCCTTTGGTCTTGAGACGGGAGGAACCGGCTCAAAGGTGCGCCCCGTGGTATCCTGCAAGGGCACCACGTGCCAGTATGGTCTCATTGACACATTTGCCCTGTCTGACGAGATACACGAGCTCTTCTATAAGGGATATCATGAGGTAAATCTCCCCCACAAGTTCAAAATCGCCGTGGGCGGCTGCCCCAACAACTGTGTAAAGCCCGACCTCAACGACCTGGGCATTATCGGTCAGCGCGTTCCAATTGTTGACCTTGATAAGTGCAAGGGCTGCAAAGTATGCAAGGTGGAAGAGGCATGTCCTATTAAGACTGCCCATGTTACAGACGGCAAGATTCAGCTCGGAGAGGACTGCAACCACTGTGGAAGGTGCATAGGCACATGTCCGTTTGGCGCTGTGGAAAACTATACAAACGGCTACCGCATATACATCGGCGGCCGCTGGGGTAAGAAAACTGCCCAGGGCAGATATCTTGACCGTGTATTTACCGACAAGCAGGAAGTAATAGACATAGTTGAGAAGGCTATCCTCCTCTTCAGAGAGCAGGGCAAAACAGGCGAGCGCTTTGCCGACACAATTGCTCGGCTGGGCTTTGAAAACGTACAAAAACAGCTTCTCTCAAATGAGCTGTTAGAGAGAAAGAGCGAAAATCTTGATAAAGATGTAAAGGGCGGCGCAAGCTGCTGAGTTTTGAGCTCTTTAAAGCGCATTGTTCTCCGGATACGCATGTATCCGGAGAACAGTTTTTGCATTAGAAATCGGCAGTCCCCAAAGCTTTGGGGACTGCCGATTTCTTTTCCCGCATAATTACCTTATTTTATGAACGTCTTATAGTCCTCATAATTTTTCTTGAGAAGCGCAGGAGTATCAAGGCCATATGGACATTTGGTCTTACACAGCCCGCAGCCCACACAGTCCTCTGTCTTTTTCATCTTCTCCTGCCACTCAGGGGTAAGCCACGCCTGTGATGGCGCCCTTCTCAGCATCAGGCTCATTCTGGCACAGTTGTTTATCTCAATTCCCTGAGGACATGGCATACAATATCCGCAGCCCCGGCAGAAGTCTCCGGAGAGTTCCTTCTGGTCTTTTTCAATCTCCGCCCTCATTTTGTCGTCCAAAGCCGGGGGATTGTCGTTATACGCGATAAACTCGTCCAGCTCGCTCTCCCGCTGTACGCCCCAGATAGGCTCCACATTGTCATACTGAGCGAGAAATGCATATGCCATGGCGGAGTTTGTTATAAGTCCGCCGGACAGAGCTTTCATGGCAATAAAACCCATATCCGCCTTTTTGCACATCTCCACAATCTCCATATCCGGGCCGGAGGACAGGTAGCAGAACGGGAACTGCATTGTCTCGTAAAGCCCGGACTCAATAGCCTCCTTCGCCACGGCAAGGCGGTGGTTTGTTATTCCGATATGGCGTATCTTTCCCTGCTTCTTCGCCTCCACCATCGCGTCATACAGCCCGCTCTCGTCCCCTGGCTTGGGGCAAAACGCCGGGTTATGTAGCTGATAAATATCTATGTAATCGGTTTTCAGCATTTTAAGGCTGGTTTCAAGGTCTTTCCAGAAATCCTCGGCCTTTTGTGCTCCGGTCTTTGTACTGATTATTATCCTGTCTCTTGTGTACTCAAACGCAGCACCCATCTTCTCCTCACTGTCGGTATATGCCCTTGCGGTGTCAAAATAGTTTATACCGTTATAAAATGCCTTTTGCAGCAGATAAACTGCCTCTTTCTTTGTTATTCTCTGAATAGGGAGCGCGCCAAAGCCATTTTTGTTCACTGTAAGTTCTGTCTTTCCAAGTCTCACCTTATCCATAATTTCACCTCTCTGTTACAGTTTGTCTGCATTTATCTTAACACACTTTTTCCGGCCGCACAATACGCATGTACCCTCTTGCAGGAAAAAGGACAGCGCCGATGTACGCCGCCGGCAGCAAAAAGCCGGGCATATTAGTAGATATGTCCGGCTTTCCAATATTATGTTAACTTGTTTTCCCGCACCACATCAGCAGAGCTGTGCTCCCGCGGGGATATTGTCGTCCAGAATAAGGAGATTTAACTTTCCGTCCTTTTCCGCAGAGAGTATCATTCCATTGCTCTCCTGACCCATCATCTTTCTGGGGGGCAGGTTTGTGCAGGCTACTACGGTTTTTCCCACAAGTGCCTCCGGCTCATAGTATTTCGCAATACCGGAGAGAATCTGCCGAGGTGTTCCGCTGCCGTCGTCAAGAGTGAACTTCAGAAGCTTTTCAGACTTTTTCACCTTTTCACAGGACAGCACCCTGCAGACAGTCATTCTGACCTTTGAAAATTCGTCAATTGTCACCGAGGGAACCTCTTCCTGCTCCGGCGCTTTCTTTGCCGATGTAAGGGCTTCAAGCTCTTTCAGCTCCTTCTCCATGTCAATTCTCGGGAAAAGGGTCTCGCCCTTGTGTACTGTAGCATTTGCCGGGAGCACGCCTGTTTTCGCTGCATTCTCCCATGTCAGCTCCTCTTCCGATGCGCCAATCTGTCCGGCAATCTTCTCGCAGCTTGACGGCATAAACGGAGCGAGAAGCGCCGCGCTCATGCGGATTGTATCGAGGAGGTTATACATGACGGTGGCAAGCCTGTTCTTTTTCCCTTCCTCCTTTGCAAGTATCCAGGGAGCCGTTTCATCAATGTACTTGTTGGCTCTGGAGATGAGCTTAAACACCTCCGCCAGGGCAGTCTGCGGCGCAAAGCTGTCCATGGCGCGCTCATACTTGTCTCTGAGAGCCGACGCCATGCTTATAAGCTCATTGTCAACCGGCTCAGGCTCTCTCTCCTCTGGCAATGTGCCTCCGAAATACTTTATGACCATGGCAACCGTCCTTGACACCAGATTGCCAAGGTCGTTTGCAAGGTCTGTGTTTATGGTTGAAATAAGAAGCTCGTTTGTAAAGTTCCCGTCAGAGCCAAATGGGAATGTCCTAAGCAGGAAGAAGCGCAGGGCGTCTACTCCATATCTCTCAGCCAGCAGATATGGGTCAACCACATTGCCGCGGGACTTTGACATCTTCTCCCCGTTAAAGTTAAGCCAGCCGTGGCCAAATACCTTTTTGGGCAGCGGCAGTCCCATGCTCATGAGCATTGCGGGCCAGATAATAGAGTGAAAACGCACAATCTCCTTGCCCACGAAGTGGACGTCCGCCGGCCAGTATTTGTCAAAGTCATTATACTTTTCATTCATATACCCTAAGGCCGTAGTGTAATTAAACAGGGCGTCCACCCAAACATACACCACGTGTCCCGGGTCAAAGTCCACTGGCACACCCCATTTAAAGCTGGTGCGGGAAACGCACAAATCCTCAAGTCCCGCGTCGATAAAGTTGTTCACCATCTCATGGACGCGGCTTTTCGGCTCTAAAAAGTCGGTATTAACAAGTAGGTCACGCACAGGCTGGGCATATTTTGAAAGGCGGAAGAAATAGGCCTCTTCCTCCTCATAGTGGACATCTCTGCCGCAGTCCGGACACTTGCCGTCTTTCAGCTGGCTCTCCGTCCAGAACGCCTCGCACGGCGTACAGTAAAGGCCCTTATACGCCCCCTTATATATGTCTCCGTTCTCATACATTCTGCGGAAAATCTTCTGTATCGCCTCGACGTGATAGTCGTCAGTAGTTCTGATAAAACGGTCATTGGATATGTTCATGAGCTTCCACAGGTCCAGTATTCCGCCGGGGCCTTTTACAATGTCGTCAACAAACTGCTGTGGCGTTACGCCCTTTTCTCTCGCCTTTTCCTCTATCTTCTG
>CAJFTV010000153.1 GCA_904420055.1 Candidatus Alloscillospira gallinarum
ACGGCAATATACAAAGAGGGTTCTACCTTTGAAATAGGAAAGGGAAATCTCATTGTTGACGGCACGGACGTGACTATCTTTGCCAGCGGAATATTGGTGGAGGAGGCGGTAAAGGCCTCTACCATACTCAAGACTGAGGGCATTTCTGCAAGGGTTGTGGATATGTTCACCTGGAAGCCGATTGACAGAGAGCTTGTTGAACGCTGTGCCAGAGAAACAGGCTGTTTTGTCACTGCGGAAAACCACAATATAATTGGCGGACTTGGCTCTGCCATATCTGAGGCGGCGGCTGAGACTGTGCCGGTGCCAATTGAGATGATAGGCGCAAAGGACCGGTTCGGCCAGGTGGGCACAGTGGACTTTCTTAAGGAGGAGTACCACATGACAGCCCTTGACATCATTGACGCCGCCCGCAGAAGTATAGGAAGAAAGAGCAAGTAATGCAGGTTGACCTGAAAAAACTGAAGCCCCTTGGAGTTGTCCTGGTGCTGCTAACGGCGGTGCTGATGCTGGTGGTGTGCTTTACTGCCGACCTTGGCGTGCCGGAGCGGTATGAGCCGGAACATGACACCGCCTACTATGCCCGGAGCCCCGAGACGATGGAGGAGCTTTCCGAGGAGATAGAGAAAAACGTCCTCCCGGATATTGAGGAGGCGGAGAGCTGCCGGTATGACAGCAGTACGGGCAAGGTTGTCGTCACGGCCAAAGATGGTGAGGCGGAGAAGGTGCGGCTGCTGTTAAAAAGGAGCTTTGACGAGAGCCTTTTTGAAGTGAGGGAGTAATCCCGCTGCTGCTTTTCCCGCGAGGGATACGTATTTTTATGGAGACGGTACTGACCGGTAAAGGCTGCATATGCTGCTTGAAAGGCGTGGGGCGCAGAGCTTTCATAGGGCGGACTGTGAAAAATAAGAAATTTTATGCCGGCCGGTAGGAATACCGGCCGCGCTTTTTAAAAGGGTGATTGTAAATGGCAGATACTATAGCGGCAATAGCCACAGGCGGGATAATTTCTGCGATAGGAATTGTCCGTGTGAGCGGTGACAGGGCCATAGAGATAGCGGACAGCGTTTTCACGCCGACGTTTACAAAGAAGAGGGTTAAAGAGGCAAGGGACCGTCAGCTCATATACGGAGAGCTTCGGGACGAAAATGGAGAGGCGATTGACATATGCCTCTGCACCGTAAGCCGGGGACCCGGGAGCTATACGGGAGAGGATACGGCGGAATTTCAGTGCCACGGCTCGCCGGTTGTACTGGCGGCGGCACTGCGCTCCCTCTTTGCTGCGGGGGCGCGCCAGGCGCTGCCCGGAGAGTTTACAAAGCGGGCGTTTTTAAACGGCAGAATGGACCTTGCCCAGGCCGAGGCGGTTGTGGACATAATTGACGCGGAGACTGTGGCCGCGGCAAAAAATGCTGTTGGGCAGCTTTGCGGCGCTATGGGCAAAAAGACTGAGGAAATACGCTCCGGACTTATTGATATAATGGCCCACTTCCACGCGGTAATAGACTATCCGGACGAGGATATAGACGAATTTTATCTTGAAAATTACATTTCCCAGCTTGAGGACGCGGAGCGCAGGCTAAAAGAGCTTTTAGCAACATATGACAGAGGCAGGATTTTAAAGGACGGAATAAGGTGTGCCATAATCGGCAGGCCCAACGCAGGAAAATCCTCGCTTTTAAATGCCCTTGTTGGATATGACCGTGCCATAGTTACGGATATTGCCGGTACCACAAGAGACACAATTGAGGAGAAAATAAAGGTGGGAGACACGGTCCTGCGCCTTGTTGATACGGCGGGAATACGTGATACAGATGACACAGTGGAGCGTCTGGGGGTTGAGCGGTCAATTGAGGCGGCGGATACGGCAGAGCTTGTAATTGCCGTGTTTGACGGGTCCGAGCCGCTGAAAGAGGAAGATGAGAGAGTGCTGGAAACCGCAGCAGGAAGCGTGCGCACTATTGCGGTGATAAACAAGTCAGACCTGCCGCAGAACACGGACACTGAAAAAATAAGTTCACGGTGCGGCAGGGTATGCGTAGTGTCTGCCCTTACCGGCCGCGGAATAGAGGAGATTGAAAAAGCCATAACGGATATGTTTTCCAATGGCGATATGCCGGCGGCTGGGGAGGTAGTGACAAATGAGCGCCATGCCGACGCGCTCTCCCGGGCAAAAGAGGCAATATCCGCCGCGTGCGGGGCGCTCCTTGGCGGGGTGACGCCGGACGCGGTGCTCACCGAAGTGGAGACGGCAATATCGGCCCTTGGCGAGATAACCGGCGGCACAGTCAGGGAGGATATAACGGACAGAATTTTCTCCCGTTTCTGTGTGGGAAAATAGTGTACTGTATTTCATGGCAAAAACAGGACTGTGGCCCGGCGCATATATTGCGTAATACAGATATTCCGGCAGGGTTATTTCAGTATTGTGATAATTGAATATATCTGTGCGGTATTTTTATCAATTCTATTGTAATAAATCTCAAATAATGCTATAATTTGTATATTATTATGGTGAGAAATTAAACTGTACATAAAATATATTACTAATAGGAGGATTCGTATCGTGAGTAAAAAGTATGTGTACCTGTTTTCCGAAGGAAACGGCTCAATGCGGGAGCTTTTGGGCGGCAAAGGCGCCAATCTCGCCGAGATGACAAACCTCGGTATGCCTGTGCCGCCGGGATTTATCATCACCACAGAGGCGTGTACCCGGTATTACAGCGACAACGAGCAGATAAGCCCTGAAATTCAGGACGAGATTATGCAGTATGTCGATAAGCTGGAGGCCATGTCCGGCCAGAAATTCGGAGACAAGGAGAATCCTCTCTTAGTGTCTGTGCGCTCCGGCGCAAGGGCGTCGATGCCCGGCATGATGGATACAATCCTCAACTTGGGCCTCAACGACGAGGGAGTTGAAGCTCTTGCAAAGACCTCTAACAATCCCCGCTGGGCCTGGGACTGCTACAGGCGCTTTATTCAGATGTATTCCGACGTCGTCATGGAGGTCGGCAAAAAGTACTTTGAAGAGCTCATTGACGAGCTCAAGGAGAGAAGAGGCGTAAAGCAGGACGTGGAACTCACGGCGGAGGACCTCAAGGAGCTGGCCGAGAAGTTCAAGGCGGAGTACAAGGACAAGGTGGGTGAGGAGTTCCCTCAGGACCCGAAGGTTCAGCTCATGGGGGCGATTAAGGCCGTTTTCCGCTCATGGAACAACGACAGGGCCATCTACTACAGGAGAATGAACGATATTCCCGGAGACTGGGGCACCGCCGTTTCAGTGGTCAAAATGGCATTTGGAAACCTCAATAACGACTCCGGTACGGGCGTTGCGTTTACAAGGAACCCGGCCACCGGTGAAAAGAAGCTCTTTGGAGAGTTCCTGATGAACGCCCAGGGCGAGGACGTTGTGGCCGGCATACGCACGCCTCAGCCAATTGACGAGCTTAAAAAGACCATGCCTGAGGTTTATGAGCAGTTTGTCCAGATTTCACAGAATCTTGAAAAGCACTACCACGACATGCAGGACATGGAGTTTACAATTGAGAATAAGAAGCTGTATATGCTTCAGACAAGAAACGGCAAGCGCACCGCTGCCGCCGCACTTAAAATTGCATGCGACCTTGTAGACGAGGGAATGATTGATGAAAAACAGGCTGTGGCAATGATTGACCCCCGGTCTCTCGACTCTGTCCTGCACCCACAGTTTGACCCGGAGGCCCTTAAAAAGGCCGAGCCTGTGGGCGCGGCTCTGGCGGCCTCTCCCGGCGCCGCCTGCGGACAGGTGGTATTCACTGCCGAGGACGCGAAGATAAGGGGCCAGAAGGGTGACAAGGTAATTCTTGTACGTCTTGAGACCTCTCCTGAGGACATTGAGGGAATGGACGCTGCCCAGGGTATCCTTACAGTCCGCGGCGGCATGACCTCCCACGCGGCGGTTGTTGCCCGGGGCATGGGCAAGTGCTG
Organism: Candidatus Alloscillospira gallinarum; assembly: GCA_904420055.1. GTDB lineage: Bacteria > Bacillota > Clostridia > Oscillospirales > Oscillospiraceae > Alloscillospira > Alloscillospira gallinarum. The sequence continues at coordinate 3,967 of CAJFTV010000153.1, forward strand.
TGTTTCCGGCTGCGGCGCCATTAAAATGGACGAGGAAAACAAGAGATTTGAGCTCGGCGGACGCATATACACGGAAGACGACTGGATTAGCCTTGACGGCTCAACCGGCAACATATACGGAGAAAAAATCCCCACGACCGACGCCACAATCGGCGGCGAGTTCGGACGGATTATGGCCTGGGCCGACAAGTACAGGAAGCTGGGCGTGCGTACAAACGCCGATACTCCCAGGGACGCAAAGCAGGCAAAGAGCTTCGGCGCCGAGGGCATAGGCCTCTGCCGCACGGAGCACATGTTCTTCAACGAGGACAGAATTCCCGCAATACGGGAGATGATATGCTCTGACACAGTGGAGCAGAGGGAAAAGGCGCTTGCCAAGCTTGAGCCCATGCAGCAGTCGGACTTTGAGGCGATTTATGAGGCCATGGAGGGACTTCCGGTGACAATCCGCTTCCTTGACCCGCCGCTTCACGAGTTTGTACCAACTGAGGAGGCAGACATTGAGGAGCTGGCAAAAGCCCAGGGTAAATCTGTGGCTGAGATTAAGGCCATTATCGCCTCACTCCACGAGTTTAACCCCATGATGGGCCACCGCGGCTGCCGCCTGGCGGTCACATATCCGGAGATTGCCGTAATGCAGACGAGGGCGGTTATAAAGGCCGCCATGAATGTGCAGGCACGGCACCCTGAGTGGCAGGTTGTGCCCGAAATTATGATTCCTCTTGTGGGAGAGATTAAGGAACTGGCGTATGTAAAGAAAGTCGTCACCGACACGGCAGACGCCCTTATTTCCGAGGCAGGTTCTTCACTGCACTACAAGGTGGGCACAATGATTGAGATACCCAGGGCGGCCCTCACCGCTGATGAAATAGCAACCGAGGCGGAATTTTTCTCCTTCGGCACAAATGACCTCACTCAGATGACATTCGGCTTCAGCCGCGATGACGCTGGCAAGTTCCTGGATTCCTACTATGCGAAGAAGATTTATGAGCAGGATCCCTTTGCCCGCGTTGACCAGAAGGGCGTTGGAAAACTCATAGACATGGCTGTAAAGCTCGGCCGCTCCACCCGTCCGGACCTGAAGGTGGGCGTCTGCGGAGAGCACGGAGGTGACCCCTCTTCTGTTGAGTTCTTCCACAGAACTGGACTTGACTATGTATCCTGCTCACCGTTCCGCGTGCCAATAGCACGGCTTGCCGCCGCGCAGGCAGCGCTGAAAGATGAGAAATAAAGCTTAAATACAT
>CAJFTV010000154.1 GCA_904420055.1 Candidatus Alloscillospira gallinarum
ATTAAAAGGAGACGCATTTAGCGTCTCCCTTTTTATGCTCTAAGGCAGTATTAAATTTCATCCTGAAGTGCGTCATAGCCGCGCTCATTTGTTCGGATTTTAATAACATCTTCAACGTCGTAAACAAATATTTTGCCGTCACCTACATGACCTGTATACAGCACATTCTGAACCGTATTTACAAGAGTTTCCGTAGAAATTTTAGAAATTACAACGTCGATTTTCAGCTTCGGCAGAAGCCTTGTTTCCACAGGTGCACCGCGGAAATATGTGGTATGTCCCTTTTGCATACCGTGGCCAAATACGTTGGTGATTGTGAGACCGGTTACGCCCAGTTCTTCCAGGGCGTCCTGTAGCTGTGCAAACTTGGTCTGATTTGTTATAATCGTCACCTTAGTCAGCTTTGCCCCGTCACGTGCTTTATGTTCAACCGGTACTGATGTGTGAATGGGTGTGACAGGCTGCACGGTGGTATTTACCGCAGAGGCTGCCGGAGCATATGTGTTGGTTTCTGCAGGAAGCCCTGCGTCTGTATTCAGCGGGGCGAAATCAGGATATGCGATGTTGCCGTGTTCACCTATATCAAGACCAGCAATTTCCTCCGCGGCGGATACGCGTATTCCGCAGGTCTTTTTGAGTACCAGCCAAACGATTGCAGATGCGGCGAAGGTGAAGGCGCCAACGGCCACAATACCTAAGAGCTCAACTCCAAGGAGTCCTGCGCCTCCTCCAAAGAAGAGACCATTTTTAGTAGAGAGGCTTGTAACGCCCTCCTGTGCGAAAAGTCCTACGCATATAGTGCCGAACACGCCGCAGCCGAGATGTACCGATGTTGCGCCAACAGGGTCGTCAACCTTGATTTTGTCAAAGAATCCGACAAGAAGAACTACAAGAATTCCTGCTATGGCACCAATTAGCAGTGATATTTCAATACTTACATACGCACAGCCGCCAGTTACTGCCACAAGTCCGGCAAGACACCCGTTTATCGTCATGCCCAAGTCGGGCTTGCCGATTACTATCCAGGAAGTAATTGTAGAAGTCAGGACAGCGGCTATTGCCGATGTGTTTGTAGTGAACAGTATGTGCATGACGTCAGAGGGATTCTGAAAACTCATAGTAGAACCGGGGTTAAATCCAAACCAGCCGAGCCACAGCACGAAAAGTCCGATGACGGCAAGAGACATGTTGTGTCCGGGAATAGCACGGGGCTTGCCTTTCTTGTCGTACTTTCCGATACGGGGACCGAGGATAATGGCACCTGCAAGGGCTGACCAGCCGCCGACGGAGTGGACAACTGTGTCACCTGCGAAATCCATAAAGCCCAGCTGTGAGAGCCAGCCGCCGCCCCATATCCAGTGACCGACTATGGGGTATATGACGAGAGTGAGTACAAAGGAAAAGATTATAAAGGATATATATTTAATCCTCTCTGCTACGGCACCGGAAACTATAGTCGCCGCTGTGCCGCAGAATACAAGCTGGAAAAATACCTTGCCCCAGAATGGCACATTTGATGTGAGCGTTTCAGAGTAGAAGGAATTATCTGCACCGCCTAATATGAACAGATGCTCGGTCCCGATGAAGGGATTGTCTCCGCCGAACATGAGACCCCAGCCTAAAAGCAGGAAGCCCAGCGATGAGACGGCAAACACGATAAAGTTTTTGGAAAGTATATTTACCGTGTTCTTGGCTCTGGCAAAGCCCGCTTCAACAGAGGCAAACCCCAGGTTCATGAAGAACACCAGGATTGCCGCGAGCAATACCCAGAATGTGTCGATAATCATTGTCGTGTCCATGGTTATTCCCCCATTGCAAAATAAATAAAAGGCAAAGGCGCCCATATAGGCGCCTTTGCCTTGAAACTGGCTTCATACTAACACCAACTAAATGTGTTGTCAAGCGTTTTTGCAACATCATTTAAAATATGTTGCAAAAAAATAAAAAAGCACGGAAAAAAACGTGCTTTTTTATATAAAAATCAAATTTTTAAAATCGCTCTTGCAATTTCGAAATAGATTAAAAGTGACATTGCGTCCACAACTGTTGTTATTATCGGGCTTGCCATTACGGCGGGGTCAAATCCGATACGCTTTGCTGCGATAGGGAGGAGACAACCAATCATTTTTGACATGATAACTGTGAATATAAGCGTAAGGCTTATTACCATGGCAACGAGACTGGTCGCTTGTCCTAAAAGAAGCATTTTAAAGAAGTTCACGATGGCAAGGGTCACGCCGCAGAGAATTGAAATGCGAAATTCTTTCCATACGACTCTGAGCGTATCTGAGAAAGATATTTCATGCAGGGACAATCCGCGTATTATGGTTACAGAGGACTGGCTTCCGCAGTTGCCGCCCGTGTCCATGAGCATTGGAATGGAGGCGACAAGTACAATGTATGCTGAGAGTGAATCCTCAAAGTGGGTTATGATAGCGCCGGTAAATGTGGCGGAAATCATAAGCAGGAGAAGCCATGGAATTCGGCTTTTAAATATGCTGAATACGGATTGCTTCAGGTAAGGCTTGTCGGAAGGTGTGATTGCGGCCATCTTCTCGATGTCCTCAGTAGCCTCTTCCTGTATAACGTCAATAGCGTCGTCTACGGTTACAATGCCAACAAGGCGATTTTCCCCATCGACTACAGGAAGGGCTGTAAAAGAATATTTGGCAAACATTGATGCGACGGTTTCCTGGTCCTCCAGGGTATTTACTGATATAACATTTGGAGACATTACATCTGCGATTTCCGTATCGTCAGAGGACAAAATAAGATCTCTTATAGACAGCACACCTGTAAGGTTGCGGGAAGCGTCAGTAACATAGCATACGTTGACGGTCTCCTTGTCAATACCAGTACGGCGAATATGCTTTATTGCCTCTGAAACGGTCATATCAGGACGCAGGTCAACATATTCGGTGGTCATTATGCTGCCGGCGGAATCCTCCGGATATTTGAGCATTTCGTTTATAAGTCTGCGTGTCTCAGCATCTGCCTGAGTAAGTATGCGTTTTACAACATTTGCCGGCATTTCCTCAACCAGGTCAACGGCATCATCAAGATACAGCTCGTCTATGACCTCTTTGAGTTCGTTGTCTGAAAAGCCGCGTATAAGCTCTTCCTGAAGGTCTCCGTCCATTTCTACAAAAGACTCCGCAGCCAGTTCTTTTGGAAGGAGACGGAACAGAAGAGGCAGCTTATTGTGGGGCAGATCCTCAAACAGGGCCGCGATGTCGGCCGGATTTATTGTAGAGAGAATATCCCGCAGGCTGTTGTATTTTTTCTGTTCAAGAAGAGTTTCAATTGTGGTTTCAATAGTAGTGGTGAAATCTGCCATTTTAAATTTCCTCCGTTCTGAATAGTTTAGGGCGGTCAGGTACCGCCAAAATCAGACAGGAGCAAGGCAAGAACAGGCCGGTTTAAGCGGTGCGGAAAAACAGACGCCCGCAGAGCCGCCTTAAATATGTACTTCGACCCGGAACATTGCCCGTACTGCTGTCAGCGTCCATTTTCTTTCACCTCCAAAAATAATTAAAGCCCATAACGCACGGCAGGCGTCATGGGTCTGGGTCATAAACCTTGCACCGTATGAGCTTTAGCATCGCAGGGCTGTGTAGCTGCATTAAATCATGCCTTCTTGCTTCGACATGACTTGCTCAAACCATCTCGTGGTGTCTCCACCACTTTGCGGCAGCAGCCCGTATCCCTGCGGTAGCCTTACCTACCGGGTTATATTAAACTTCACAAGTTTGATTTTAGTCCCTTTTTGCCCCTGTGTCAATGGGGTGAAGTGTAAAATTCATGTAAATTCACCTTAAATTGTAGCTGGGACAATAAGATAGAAAAGCCAACAGTGTTATATGTTTTCGAGCTTTTGTGTTAGATGGCGAAATCACGACAAAAACAGCTTGCGTTAACTGTATTTTATGGTAAAATATAGGCGTTACTATTTATTTACAAATGAAATGGAGGAATTATGATGCAGGAAGTATTGGATTTTCTTAAAGCGGCAGGTACATATTACCTTGCAACAATGGACGGCGACCAGCCCCGCGTGCGCGCCTTCGGCACAATTCATGAGTTTGAGGGCAAGCTC
>CAJFTV010000155.1 GCA_904420055.1 Candidatus Alloscillospira gallinarum
GAGCTCCACGTATTTGACACCTCAACATTCACAGTCGGCGGCGAGCACATTGATTCATACACAAACGCATATGGCCTGGAGGGCCAGGAGACTATCTCCGATGGCTATTTCCACGAGTCTGAGCTTCGCAGTGCACCATACTTTGATATCCGCATAGACGGTATCACAGAGAACTAAAACTTTTACGCATTTGGGAGGCCGCCGCAAGACGGCTTCCCATTTGCCGCTTATTTTGCGCTTTGCAAAGTTTCTGCAAGGCGGCGGAAATTTTACAAAGCATAAAATCACAAGAGGAGGGGACTATTTGGACAGGACTGTAGCTGTAGGTTTTGAAAACGTCACTAAAACATTTGGCCCTGTCGTGGCAAACGACAGGGTGACAATGGAAATTTACAAAGGTGAAATTCTCTCTCTGCTCGGTGAAAACGGAAGCGGAAAGACTACTCTTATGAATATGCTCTCCGGTATTTATTATCCCGATGCCGGACACATAAAGGTGGACGGAAAAGAGGTAAAAATCCGTTCTCCAAAGGAAGCATATGCCCTTGGCATTGGCATGGTACACCAACATTTTAAACTTGTGGAGGTATTTTCCGCTACAGAAAATATAGTTCTTGGGCTTGAGGACAAGGGCAAATACAAATTAAAAGACGTTGCAAACAAGGTAAGGGAAATATGTGAGCGCTATGGCTTCGACGTTGACCCCGGCAAAAAAGTTTACGACATGTCCGTCTCTGAACGTCAGACACTGGAAATTGTAAAGCTTTTGTACAGGGGACTTGACATCCTCATTCTGGACGAGCCTACTGCTGTGTTAACCCCGCAGGAGACAGAAAAACTCTTCGCCGTTATGCGCAACATGAAAAAGCACGCCAAGACGGTGATAATTATCACACATAAGTTAAACGAGGTCATGGAGGTTTCCGACAGAGTAGCGGTATTGCGCCACGGACAGTTTATCGGCGATGTCATGACATCAGAGACAACACCGCAAAAGCTCACAGAGATGATGGTGGGGCACTCTATAAGCCTTAATATTGAACGGCCGGAGCCAAATAACCCCCAGCCGCGTATAATTGTTGACGGTCTCACTGTTGTTAACGAGTATGGTGTCAAAATGCTTGACAATGTGAGTTTTACGGCAAACAGTGGTGAAATTTTGGGAATTGCCGGAATTTCAGGCTGTGGACAAAAGGAACTTCTTGAGGCCATTGCCGGTCTTCAGCACATCGAATCCGGACGCATAACATATAACGCGCCAGATGGAAATGTGCATAACCTTGTTGGCAAAGATGTACTGCAAATAAGGAAGCTGGGTATTTCACTGTCATTCGTCCCTGAAGACAGGCTGGGTATGGGGCTTGTTGGCAATATGGATTTGATTGACAACGTAATGCTTAAAAGTTACCGCGACGGAAAGCATTTCTTTACAGACCGAAAATCTCCGAAAAAACTTGCCGAGGAGATAGTTAAAGAGCTGGACGTCTCCACGCCAAGCGTCTCCACTGAAATACGGAAGCTCTCAGGCGGAAATGTGCAGAAAATCCTTGTGGGGCGTGAAATAGCCGAACACCCTTCAGTACTTATGACAGCTTACGCTGTCCGCGGGCTTGACATAAACACGTCATATACAATTTATAAGCTTCTCAATGAGCAGAAGAAAGCCGGCGTGTCCGTAATCTATGTAGGCGAGGACCTTGATGTGCTTCTTGAGCTCTGCGACAGGATTTTGGTGTTGTGTGGCGGAAAGGTAAACGGTATTTTAGACGGTCGTACAGCTGCCAAGGAAGATGTTGGACTGCGCATGACAAGTATTCAGGAGGGAGGCCAGGACATTGACAGGTAAGGAACCATTTATCCGCATTACAAAAAAAGACGACGTTCCCAGGTGGAAGGCGTGGCTTATCCGTCTGATTGCCGTTGTATTGGCACTAGCCGTATGTGCCCTTTTGATTTACGCGCTTGTAAAACTGAACCCGCTTCGCGTATATAAATCAATGTTTGACGGTGCATTCGGCACAAAACGCCGCTCGTGGATTACAGTGAGAGACGCTATGATGCTCCTGTGCGTCGGTGTAGCTCTTGCTCCTGCATTTAAAATGAAATTCTGGAACATTGGCGCTGAAGGCCAGATACTTTTGGGGGGCATTGTCTCCGCCGCTTGTATGATTTATCTCGGCGATAAGATTCCCACATGGCTGCTGCTCATTGTGATGTTTGTTGGCAGTGTAATCGGTGGGGCGATCTGGGGATTTATACCCGCTGCTTTTAAGGCAAAGTGGGGAACTAATGAGACATTATTCACACTTATGATGAACTATGTGGCAATTCAGCTCACTTCCTTCTTTGTCACGCTGTGGGAAAATCCATTTGGCTCCAATACTGTGGCAATAATCAATCAGAGCACGAAATCCGGCTGGTTTCCGGAGCTCTTTGGACAGCCTTACATGCTCAACGTAATAATCGTAATGGTTGTCACGGTTGGAATGTTCATATATCTGAAATACAGCAAGCAGGGTTATGAGATTTCCGTAATAGGTGAATCAATCAATACAGCAAAATATGTGGGTATCAAACCCGCAAAAGTTTTTATACGCACCATGCTCATCTCCGGAGGTATGTGCGGACTTGCCGGATTTATTGCTGTTGCCGGTGCAAGCCATACAATCTCCACAGATACGGCAGGGGGCAGGGGATTTACCGCAATCATAGTTGCGTGGCTCGCAAAGTTCAACACCTTTGTAATGATACTCATATCATTCCTTCTGGTATTTCTGCAAAAGGGCGCAAGTGAAATAGCCTCCCAGTACAATCTGAATGACTATGTCTCGGAAATAATTACAGGTATAATCCTTTTCTTTATTCTGGGAAGTGAGTTCTTTATAAACTATAAGCTTGTATTCAGAAAAAAAGCCAAAAAGGAGGTTGAGGCAAATTGACACAGATAATCGCACTTATTCAGGCGGCCGTTGTGTTTGGCACAACAATCATGTTTGGCGCAATGGGCGAAATTGTAACTGAAAAATCAGGCAACCTCAATCTCGGCGTTCCCGGAATTATGTATTTTGGCGGAATAGCAGGTCTTATCGGTGTGTTTTTCTATGAGCGTTCAACCGATGACCCCAGCAAGCTCCTGTGCCTAATAATCGCACTAATCTGCGCGTTTGCAGCCTCTGCGCTGTGTGGGCTGCTATACAGCTTTCTCACAATAACGCTGCGCGCCAATCAGAATGTCACAGGCCTGACATTAACCATTTTTGGCTCCGGAGTTGCAAATTTCTTTGGCGGCTCTCTCAACAAGCTTGCCGGCGGTGTGGGGCAGATTTCCGTAGATGCAACCAGCAGCATTTTCAGGGCAAATATTCAGTCAAATGTCGCTGACCTGGGTGTATTCGGCAATCTGTTTCTGCCGTATGGCTTTATGACATATCTTGCAATCATATTGGCATTTCTTATGGCCTGGTTCTTTAAACGTACGCATGTTGGTCTAAATCTCAGGGCGGTAGGTGAGAACCCCGCTACAGCTGACGCCTGCGGCATTAACGTAACAAAGTACAAATATCTTGCCACTTGCATTGGCGCCGGGATAACCGGTCTCGGCGGACTTTACTATGTTATGGACTACACAAAGGGTACATGGGCAAATGACGGCAGCATAGAAAGCCTAGGCTGGCTGGCTGTGGCTCTTGTCATATTTGCTTCATGGCGCTCCAAAAACACAATATGGGGCTCATATCTGTTTGGAATACTATATTGGATGTATTTCTACATCTCAGGCCTTTCACGTGGCATGCAGGAGATTTTCAAGATGCTTCCGTATGTTGTAACCATAATTGTACTAATCGTCGTCAGCGTGCGCAAAAAGCGCGAGGGTCAAGGTCCGGCTGCGTTAGGACAGTCATATTACAGAGAAGAACGTTAGTTTAATAAAAAATAGACCTGTATAAGTAAGGTCTATTTTTTATTCTCACTAATAATACAAATATATAAAATAATATATAACATAAAAGATAATAACCACTAAGAATTTTATTCGGCAGTTTTAGACATGCTTGTACCATCAATCATTGTTTAGAAAGTTTTACAAAAAAATTTGAACACAAAATCCACGTGCATTTTATAATGGTGTACATGCATTTTACAAACGAAATGCCATTTTTATTACTTAAATTCCGTTTGTTTCTTCCCTCTAATTAAACAAAATTTTTATTTTGTTCAATTACATGTGTTTTTAAAAACAGAGCCGTGCTCTGCCGTAATTGAGACAAAATAAAAGATTTTGTACAATTAGGA
>CAJFTV010000156.1 GCA_904420055.1 Candidatus Alloscillospira gallinarum
CAGACGCAGAGGACGCAAAAGAAATCACCGTACACTTTACAATGCAGGATACCGTCGCCCCTGGCGAGCCCATTTTGTCCGACGGTTCGGAAAACGGTTACCTCCCCTTGGGTGATGCCACTCTCACAGCTGAAATAACCCAGGCCGAGCAGGAATCTGTAAAAGTGGATTTCTACCAGCAGGGGACAATCACACTAAACAGCGATAACACTGTTGTACGTCAGGGGACATCTACAGCAAACCTTCCCACTGCCCTCTCGCCCACCTCAGGTACAGAGACAGACAGCCTGACTCCCGTAACTACCGGGGACAATGCGGCGCCGTATCAGATATACACCATCACATTGAATGACGAGCAGCAGGCTGCAGAGAGCTTCCACCTCACCTGGAAGGGCAGCGCAAACCGTGAGGTGGGCGCATATGTGTACGACTACTCACAGTTTGGCTGGACGCTCCTCTCCACAGGCAGCGGGGACAACGCCGTACTTGAAATGGACATTCCAAACGAAAACGTCCTGAAGGACGGAAAGCTCACAATTCTCATATGGAGGGGTATGAACGAGTCCCTCTCAGGCCGTGACAGCTATATTCCCGAGACGGACGAGTATGACTTTAACCTCATGTGGACAAGCGACACACAGTTCTACTCCCAGAATGAGAACGACACAGAGGTCATGACGCAGCAGTTTAACTGGGTAATAGACAACTTCGACGCTTTGAAATCCACAATGTTCATTCACACGGGAGACCTTGTAAACGTGGCCGAGCAGGAATATCAGTGGAAAAACATAAGTGATGCATACGAGCTTGTTGAAGATGCCGGCATACCCTACGCAGTTATAACAGGAAACCATGACCTCGGAAATTCTGACTACTACACAAAGTATTTCCCCGTGTCAAGACTCAGCGCAAACAACGAGTATTTCATGGGTACACAGGACAACAATTATTTCTATACCTTTGAGGAAAGCGGTGCAAAATTCCTCATTCTCTGCCTTGACATGAAGTGGGGTAAGTCCGACATTGAGTGGGCAAACAACGTATTAAAACAGTACCCTGACCACTTCGGCATACTTCTTGTACACGACTATCTCAAGGTTGACGGCTCTGTGGAGCTGGGCTCCTCCTACGCAGATGTACAGATGCTCCACGACGACCTTGTGGCTGTCAATGACAACCTTCGCCTCATACTCTGCGGCCACAACCACGGGGTAAACACAAATCTTGAATACTTCGGTGACAGAGCCGTATACTCAATTCTCGCCGACTATCAGAGTCTCTCCCGCGGCGGTCTCGGATACATGCGCATGCTGAAGTTCGACGTGGAAAATGACCTCATATACGTAAACACATACTCACCTCTTGAGGACAAAACAGAGTACTTTACAGACAAGCAGACAGATAAAACTGGTCTCTACCAGAAAAACAAAGACGAGTTCGTAATACAGACAGAGCTCGGCGGCGACGGCACACGCACTCTCACCACCACCGGCCTTACAATGACAGCAGACACCGCCTCACCCATCGGTGAGACAGTCACGGTACAGGGCCCCGGCAAAGCTCAGGTAACATGGTCAGGGCTCGCGGCCGGTCAGACATATTCATGGTATGCTCTTCTCACAGACGAGGCCGGCAACACCACGAAAACAGACCTCCAGACCTTTACCGTCTTAACTGACCGCACTGCCCTTGACGCAGTAATAAAAGAGGCAGAGAGCTACACAGACCTCTCCGGTTACACAGACCAGTCAGCTGAAGCGTTTACGAACGCTCTTAATGCAGCACTGGCCGTTGGAGACGGCGCCACGCAGTCAGAAATCGACAAGGCTGCAAGCGACCTCAGAAATGCCATTGACGGCCTTACGCCAAAGTCACATACTCACACGGTGGAAAAAGTTGATAAGACTGCCCCCACATGCACCGACAGCGGCAACATAGAATACTGGCACTGCCTGTCCTGCGGAAAATACTTTTCCGACGAGGCCCTCACAGAGGAGATTTCAAAGGACGACACTATACTCAGTCCTACAGGACACACCATAGTGCACACAGAGGCAAAAGCCCCCACAAAAACTGAAGCCGGCAATATTGAGTACTGGCACTGCGAGGTGTGCGGCAGATACTTTTCCGACGAAGCTCTCACAGAGGAAATCACAAAGGACGCCACAGTCCTCCCCGCAACCGGGAACGGCAGTGGGAACAGCGGCGATAACAACACCAATAACGGCGGAAATACACCCGTAACCGGAGATTTCAGCATGATTTTAATTCTTGCCGCCGTACTGATTTTCGCCGCCGCAGTCCTCGTTGTACTCCTTTACAGGCGCAAAAATGTCTCTGAAAAATAAACAGCATTGACAAAACGAAATCCCGGAGCGTTGCTCCGGGATTTTACTCTGTCCGTACTTAGTTGTGTTTTTTCCTGTACACGGTGACTGCGGCAAGGCCTGAGAGGGTCAGGGCAAATATCGCTGTAAGTGCGATTATTATTCTGTCATCACCGTCCGACTATCAGATATTTCATTACTCAAAAATGCAATTTTATTTATGTTCTCAGAAGATATTATCTCGCACAAATTTATAGTATACACACCACATTCTTTAATCGCTTCAAGTTCTATTTCTTATAACGTAAGCATAGACTTTCTCCTCTGTCAGGCAAACAATCCTCAGCGGTATAAATAAAAACTTGCAAATTTGGCGCGCAAAAATCCTTATCTTTTGTCATTGACAACAGGCAGAATGTTTAATAAAATTATGACATACTATCGGTATCTTATTATCGGTATCTTATTTTTGGAGGTAAATACTATGAAAGTTCCCGCATTTGACCCTAAAGAGCTTGAAAAAAAGCCAGGGTTTATTTTCGGTACGCCTGTTGAACTTTTCAGCTACCCGCTGAATCAGCACGATGCATGCACCTACGCAATGCAGAGAGAGCCCTGGTGGCAGATGTATCAGGCATCTGACACAACCGTTTTCACACCCCATATTATCCCCGACGACGTAGCCCGCGGCTTCGTTTTTGAAGCAGAATCCGCCAAGTACCCCGAAAAGGGCGGCCCCGACATGTTCGGCGTTGAATGGGAGTGGGTTGAGCAGGTCGGCGGCTCCATGGTTCGTCCCGGCACCCCTTTCCTTGAGGATATTGAGGACTGGTACGACAAAATAGTCTGGCCGGACATCGAGTCCTGGGATTGGGAAGGCTGCGCCAAGGCCAACAACGGCACTTATCTCAAGCCTGAGAACTTCAACCAGATTTGGTTCCACACCGGCTATTTTGAGAGGCTCATTGCTCTTATGGAGTTTGAGAACGCTCTTATGGCAATTTTTGACGAGGATTCCAAGGAGCATGTTCATAAGTTCTTTGACAAGCTGACCGACCTTTACATTGATATCTTCGACCATGTAAGCCGTTACTTCCCCGACGTAAATGCGGTGTTCTTCCATGATGACTGGGGCTCCCAGAAGGAAACCTTCTTCTCTCCTGCCCTTGTTGAGGAAATGATTGTCCCCTATATGAAGAGACTTACCGATTTCCTCCACTCCAAGAATATCTTCTGCGAGTTCCATTCCTGCGGCAATAACTACAAGCAGGTTCCCAACATGATAAAAGCAGGCTGGGATATGTGGTCACCGCAGCTCATGAATGACTGCTACAAGATTTATGATGACTTCGGAGACAAGCTCATTATCGCAACCTTCCCCATGAACATTCCTGAGGAAATCATGGCACTCCCCTCCGACGCTGAGCGCGGCGCCGCTTTTGCAAAGCTTCCCGAGGAGGAGCAGAGAAGAATCGCACGTGAGTATGCTCTCCGCGTTAACAAAATCGGCAAGCCCAGCACCTATGCATTCTATGCCTCCCACTGGGTCACTCCCGCATTCCGTGAGGAGCTTTATGTAACCACCAGAAAGATTTACAGCGGTGA
>CAJFTV010000157.1 GCA_904420055.1 Candidatus Alloscillospira gallinarum
GTTTATTGCCGGGGCCGTTTTATTTTGATAAAATAAAACCGTTCGGGCATATGAGAAAATGGGTTATACTCATGTGTATTGGAGCATGGCCGGCATGGCCCGGCAGTGAAATAGCAGGCCATATGAATATGGCCGTTTTTCACGGCTCTCACATGGCAATAATAATTACGGGGGTACATAGTATGAAAACAATTGCAGTAATTGATGACGACATACATATAGGCAACATGGTGGAAGAGCTCCTTCAAAAGGAGGGCTACCGCGTACTTCGCGCCTACTCCGGGACCGAGGCCGTATACCTGCTGTCGAGTGAGCGCCCAGACCTTGTGCTGTTAGACCTCATGCTTCCGGGATTGTCCGGCGAGGAGGTACTTCCAAAAATCCAAGGTATTCCCGTAATTGTTGTAAGCGCGAAGGTTGGCATCGACGACAAGGTGAGCGTTCTTCTCTCGGGGGCGTCGGACTATATAACAAAGCCCTTTCACACAAAAGAGCTGCTCGCCCGTATCGCCGTGCAGCTGCGCAGCGGCGGCGACAGGCCGGCATCATTCAGCTGGGGAGACCTGCACCTTGACACAGTATCGCACGGCGTCACCGTCAGGGACACGCCTGTCCATCTCACCAAAACAGAGTACGCCATCTTAAAGCTGCTCATCCAAAATCCCGGTCAGGCAATATCAAAGGGGACAATTCTTGACCGCATAAGCGCGGATACGCCGGACTGCACAGACAGCTCACTTAAACAGCACATAAGCAACCTGCGCAAAAAGCTGCGCGAGGCGGGCGGCCGGGACTATATTGAGGCTGTCTGGGGCATTGGCTTTAAGCTCACGGACAATAATTCCCATTAAAAAGCAGAAATTTTTACTATTTCTTTACTCTTTTCTTTACCGCTGTCTTTACACATATGTTTTAGAATACGGCCATAACAACAAGGGAGGTAAAAGATAGTGGAATATGTTCTGACTACAAACGCCTTAAATAAGCAATACCGAAATTTCAAGGCGCTGAACGGACTCACCATGCACGTTCCGAAAGGGGCAATTTACGGTTTTGTGGGCAAAAACGGCTCCGGCAAAACCACACTTATAAGACTTATCTGCGGGCTTCAGGCCCCAACGTCAGGGGACTATACCCTCTACGGCGTAAAAAACAGCAGCCGTGATGTATCAAAGGCCCGGCGCAGAATGGGCGCCGTGGTGGAAACCCCCTCCATATACCTGGACATGACGGCGGAGGACAACATAAAAGAGCAGTACCGTATTTTAGGGCTCCCGTCCTTTGACGGTGTAAGTGAGCTTCTTGCGCTTGTGGGGCTTCAGGACACCGGCAAAAAGAAGGCAAAAAACTTTTCCCTTGGCATGCGGCAGCGTCTTGGCATTGCGGTGGCGCTGGCAGGGGACCCGGACTTTCTCGTACTTGACGAGCCAATAAACGGCCTTGACCCGCAGGGTATAATCGAGATGCGCGAGCTCATTTTAAAACTCAACCGTGAAAAACAGATAACCGTTTTAATCTCCAGCCATATATTAGACGAGCTGTCACGCCTCGCCACACACTACGGCTTTATTGACGGGGGCAGAATGATAAAAGAGATAAGCGCTGAGGAAATGGAAAATGCCTGCCGCAAATGCGTCAGGGTTGAGGTATCTGATGTAAACGCCCTGTGCCGGGTACTGGACGGCATGGGCATGGAATATAACATTTTATCGGAAAACAAGGCCGACATATTCGCAAAGGTCAACGTCTCACAGCTTACCCTTGCACTCATGAAGGAGAACTGTGAGGTAATCTCCATGCAGGAGCGGGACGAGAGCCTTGAGAGCTATTACGTGAGCGTTGTGGGAGGTGGCAAAAATGAGTAAACTCCTCTCCGCAAACTTTACCCGAATGAAGAAAGCAAAGGTCTTCTGGGTATGCCTTATTTTCATGATAGGCTTCGGACTTTTTCTCATCATAAGCAGATATGTGCAGTTTAAAAGATTTGATATGATGGATAGCGCGTATATAGAGGGCTCACTTCTGTCTTACACCGTGGTCATGGGCATAGTTTTTGCCGTCTTTACAAGCCTGTTCATCGGTACTGAGTATAACGATGGTACAATACGCAACAAGCTTATTGTGGGGCACACAAGAGTGAACGTGTACCTTGCAAATCTCATAACCTGCTGCGCGGCCGCCGTTATCATGTGCCTTGGGTATATCGTGGCATATATTGTGCCCGGATATATCCTCATCGGAACATTCAGGCTTGATTTCTCCACTATTATCCTGACGCTGCTAACTACCCTTTCCACCGCCGTTGCCATGACCTCCATATACACTCTGCTTGCCATGCTGAACCAGAACAGAGCCGTTGTAGCAGTTCTCTGCCTTGTGGGGTTCTTTGTCATGCTGTTCGCCACAAGCTACATTCAGGCAAGGCTAAGTCAGCCGGAAATATGGGAGCCTTACTCATATACAGAGGAAGATGATATGGGCAATGTTACGACCATCGAGGTCCCCGCAGAACCAACCCCTGGTTATCCGCGAGGGATTAAACGTGACATCTATGAATTTCTATATGATTTTCTGCCTACCGGGGCCACTTTGCAATATGCCGGGTGGGATACGGAAACTCTGCCACGGCTCGCTGTATATTCCGGTATAATAACACTCTTCTGCGGAGTGCTCGGTATCGCTTTATTCAAACGTAAAAATCTGAAATAGTCAGGTGGTGATATAAATGCTGGTGTCCTCTATAATTGCAGTAATGGCGGCCATAATCATAATCCTCTCTCTCAAAATCGCCGCTGTGCGCAAATCCGCACGGGAAATTGAAGAAGGCTTTCGCTCCCGGCTGGAAGAGGACACCAACACCCTTATTGACATATCCTGCCGTGACAAAGCCATGCGGGGACTTGCCGGGAGCATAAACTCCCAGCTAAAGCTCCTGCGGAGTGAGCGCCAGCGATTTCAGCAGGGCGATTTGGAACTCAAAGAGGCGATTACAAACATCTCCCACGACCTGCGCACCCCTCTGACCGCCATCTGCGGCTATTTGGAGCTTATGTCCCAGACGGAAAATCCCGATGACTTAAGACGCTACTTAAAGCAGATTGAAAACCGGACAGAGGTGCTAAAGCAGCTCACGGAAGAGCTGTTCCGTTACTCTGTCATCACCTCCACCCATGAGGAGGAAATGGTGAGGGTAGACCTCGGCCGGGCCTTAGAGGAGAGCCTTGTCTCATTTTACGGGGCGATGCAGGGCCGCGGCATAACACCGGATATAGAAATAACCGACACTCCTGTAATACGTATTTTAGACCCCACTGCGCTGAGCCGCATTTTCTCAAACATAATAAGTAATGCCCTAAAGTACAGCGGGGGTGACTTTGCCGTCACCATGAAAGATACGGGCGAAATTTCCTTTTCAAATCTCGCGCCGGATTTGGACCCGATTATGGCGGGGCGGCTCTTCGACCGGTTTTTCACTGTGGAAACCGGGAGAAACTCAACAGGTCTCGGTCTTTCTATCGCGCGTCTCCTCACTGAGCGCATGGGCGGCAGTATATCTGCCGGCTACTCAGGCGGCAGGCTCACCATAACCGTGACATTTTAA
>CAJFTV010000158.1 GCA_904420055.1 Candidatus Alloscillospira gallinarum
AAACGCCCTTGGCGTATGCACGCACCTGTCCTTTGGAAGCGAGACGGGGAACACGGATATGATATGCCGCACCGCGGAAATTTTACTGGGCCGTGAATTTGAAGAAAATCTTGCACTGGAGCTCAAAAAAGGGGATTCCTTTGCCTCAGCCCGCCAGAGAGCCGTTGAAAAAATAAGCCCTGAGTGCGGCGATGTCCTCTCAAGGCCGAATGATATACTGGCTGTGGAGTATTTTAAGGCGCTGGCAGATACAAAAAGCCGGTTAGAGCCGATAGCGGTAAAGCGTACCGGAGGCAACCACGGCGGCGATGAGGGGTTTTCGGCGACGGCCGTGCGCCGCGGCTTTTATTCTGGAGATATACCCTGGGAGGTTATTCCCGTACAGGCAAGGCAGGTTTTTGAGCGGGAGATGAATGCAGGGCGCGGCCCTGTTGCCATGGCTGCATATGAAAAGGCGCTTTTGTACAGGCTGAGGACAATGGACCGGGACGAGTTTGAGCGCCTGCCCGGGGCGGAAGAGGGGCTTGGACTGCGGCTTATGAAATGCGCTGCCGTTCAGCCCGGCATTCAGCGTATTATTGAAATGACAAAGACAAAGCGGTATGCTATGTCGAGGATAAGGCGCATGCTGATGTGCGCGTTTCTGGGGATTTACAGAGAAGATATGGGAAAAAAGCCGGAATATATCCGGGTGCTTGCCGCGGGGAAGCGGGGGCAGATGGCTTTGAGAGAGATAAAAAAGAACGCGGCGCTGCCGGTGCTTACAAAGCCGGCCTCCGGGCTTAAAAGCGGTTTCCCCGGAAGAGATGATTTTGTGCGACAGTGCCGCATAACGGACTTGTACACCCTTGGATTTACGGACTGCGCGCCGGGAATGGAGCTGCGCACAAGTCCATATATGGAAAAATGAGGTTGAAAAGGTGAAAGTTGGCTTTTTTGACTCCGGCGTTGGTGGCATAACGCTCTTGAGCTATGCCCGGGACAATGCCGCCGGAGAGGACTATGTTTTTTACGCCGATGAGGATAACGTGCCATACGGCACAAAGACGGCTGAGGAGATATGCGCACTTACCTACCGGGCGGTGTCCTGCCTTGTGGAATGTGGCTGCAAGGCGGTGGTAATTGCCTGCAACACGGCCACAAGCGCGGCGATAGAGTACTTAAGATACAAATTCCAGGACATGCCGGTAATTGGAATTGAGCCTGCGGTAAAGCCCGCTGTGACCCATACGGGGCACCGGCGCGTGCTTGTCATGGCGACGCCCCTTACAGTGCGGGAGGCAAAGCTGAGGCAGCTGATTGACCGGTTTGACCAGGAGGGACAGGTGGACCTCCTGCCAATGCCGGAGCTTGTGACATTTGCCGAGCGCGAGGAGTTTTCAGGGAACAGGGTGCGGGACTATATAGCCCGTAGCCTTGACGGGTTCTCTCTGGAGGAGTATTCCGACCTTGTTTTGGGGTGTACGCATTTTAACTATTTTAAGGACACAATGGCGTCCCTGCTGCCGGAGAGTACTGCCATAATTGACGGCAGTGCCGGGACGGTGAACCACCTTGTACACATGCTGAAGCAGCGCGGCATTGACGGCGGAGGCCGGGGAAATGTTGAGTTTTTGATTTCCGGGCGGCCAGCCCTGCCGGGGTCAGATTTTGCGAAAAAAGCGGAAAGACTGATGTCAAGGGCGAGAGAGATGAGAGAGATAACAAGGGGGACCCTGTAAAACAGCGCCGTGCAAAACTGCACGGCGCTGTCTGCGTTTATTCACAGGCGGCCCTGATTTTTGAGTATATCTCCGGTAGATTTTCCTCAAGGTTATACGAGCGGTTGTCCGGACCGGTCCATATGTGGAAGGAGCGGCAGGTGTTTATAACCGTGCCGTCCTCCGTCTTTGTCTCATACAGGAGCTCGAGCTTTTTGGGAGCGTATTCTCCGCCGCGGACGGTTATATAAAGCGTCTGGGGATATGTCGCCGGGGCTTTGTACTGCAGGTGCAGGTCAACCATGGCAGGGTTTACTCCAAGCTTATTCATGTCCTCAAATGAGAAACCCAGCTCACTGAAAAAATCCATTCTTGCCATCTCGTACCACACCGGGTAGACGGCGTGGTGAACAATGCCCATTCTGTCGCAGTCGGGATATCTTGTTTCAATTTTTGTAGTTGTGGTCATAGTGTTACCTCCGTTAAAGTGTCCTCGTCGGTGAGGGTCCCTTTGTATACCATATTTGTGGGCCCGGTGAGCCATATGTCTTTTGCGCCGTCTCCATTAAGCGTCAGAGAGACGGACAGGTCTCCTCCGGGTGCTGAGAGCTTTACCTCCTCAGGAGAGGCCAGCCCCTTTAGACAGAGCGTCAGCGCCGAAGAGCCTATTCCGGTGCCGCACGCAAGGGTAAAGTCCTCCACGCCGCGCTCATATGTCCTGACGAACCACTTGCCGCGGCTCTTGTCAAAAGAGCAGAAATTCACGTTGGCGCCCTTTGGAAATTTCTCACACCAGCGGATAGCGCGGCCAAGGGCGCGCAGGTCGCCGCTGTCCATTGTCATATAGTCATCGCCTATTAAAACGGCATGCGGCAGCCCCGGATTTCCAAGTTCAATATATGAAACTGTAAGGTCTCTGCCGCAGACGGAAATCTTCATGTCAGTATCAATGTGTGTCGGGTCATTTAGCCGGACTGTGTAAATTCTGTCCGATACCCTTCGGCCGGTGACAAGTCCCGCTGTAGTCTCTATGCGCTGTGTTTCCCCGGCAAGGCCGTTTTCATAACCGTAGCGGGCGATACACCGGGCGCCGTTTCCGCACATCTCGCCGACGGTGCCGTCAGAATTGAAAAACAGCATGCGAAAATCGCCGCCTTCTTTCGGCGCCTCCACCACCATAAAGCCGTCTGCCCCGGCGGAGAGCCTGCGGGTGCAGATTTTTTCCGCGAGCCGCGGCAGTTTTTCTGCCGGTATTTTTTCCCTTATGTTATTTATTATGATAAAGTCATTTCCCGCGCCGTGCATTTTTGTTATTTCCATTTTCGGAAAACCTCCGTATCATGGTTGTATATTGCCGTATAATTATAACATAACACACATCAGAGACACAATATTGTCTATTATCACATTGATTATTTTTTCACGAAAAAGTATAATTAATATGCAGGTGAGATGCGTTGGCGCTTATCTGTAATTTTTATAACACATTTTCAGAGGTGACTTTCAGATGATAATAGATATGCACACTCATCTTTTTCCCGACTCACTTGCGCCTCGGGCAGTGAAGTCACTTGAAAACGGAATATATACAAACCACGGATATAACCTGCCTATGTTTTCAGACGCAACCCTGTCCGGGCTTTTAAAGTCCATGGAGGAAAATGAGATAGACATGAGCGTCGTCCTGCCAATAGCCACAACCCCGAAGCAGACACAGACGATAAATACATTTGCTGAGAGCATAACGGGGGGCAATATAATCTCTCTGGGGAGCGTACACCCATGCCAGCCGGACTGGAAAGAGGTAATTTGTGACCTTAAAAGGCGGGG
>CAJFTV010000159.1 GCA_904420055.1 Candidatus Alloscillospira gallinarum
AGCTGCAGCTTTATTCCCCTGGCCCCGGAAAGGCCGATATACCCCGCGGTGTTTACCATGTCCTCCGGCGTCTCCCCGGGAAGCCCTATTATCATGTGGGCTATGACCTCTATCCCCCGTTCCGTGAGTTTCTTTACCGCCTCGTCGTAAATATCCAGGGTATACCCCCGCCGGATATACCGGGCCGTGTCCTCTCTGACCGTCTGAAGTCCCAGCTCCACCCATATCGGCTTCACCTTGTTCAGCCCTGCCAAGAGCTCCACAGTCTCCTCCGGCAGGCAGTCCGGCCGGGTGGCTATGGAAAGGGCCACAAGCCGGTCATCATACACGGCGCTCTCAAAGAGGCGTTTAAGCCTTTCATAAGGCGCATAGGTGTTGGTAAAGCTCTGGAAATAACCCACAAAAAGACCGTTTTTTGCCTTTTCCCCCACAAGGCTGATGCCGAGGTCAATCTGCCGCGATATACTCTCCCCGCGGAAGGTAAAATCTCCGGAGCCCGCCTGTGAGCAGAAAATACAGCCTCCGTATCCCAGTGTGCCGTCCCGGTTCGGACAGGTAAAGCCCCCGTCTAAAGCCACCTTATAAACTTTTTTGCCGTATCTCCGGCGCATTTCACTGTTAAATGAGTTGTAATGGTACATTTTTCTCTACCGCTGTCAAAAACTGCCGCAGGTATCTGCGGCAGTTTTGTGTCTGTTTATTGTTTTCCGGCCTATAAGCCGGCCTTCCTGTACGCCTATGCTCCAAGGCTCTCCCGCAGCCGTCCGGCAATTATGTCGAGAAACTCGCCGGAATTTACGGGGTGCACCTCGGTGCCCGGCTCTGCAAGCAAGGTCAGGTCCTTTGTCATATACCCGCTGTTCAAGGTGTCAAAGCACGCGTTTTCCAGCTTATCGGCAAAATCCACAAGCTCACATATTCCGTCCAGCTCACCCCTTTTTCTCAGTGCGCCCGACCAGGCAAAGATGGTAGCCATGGGATTTGTAGAGGTCTCCTCACCTTTTAAATACTTGTAGTAGTGGCGGGTAACGGTTCCGTGCGCCGCCTCGTACTCATACTTCCCGTCGGGGGATACAAGCACGCTTGTCATCATGGCAAGGCTTCCGAAAGCTGTGCTTACCATGTCGCTCATCACGTCGCCGTCATAGTTCTTGCAGGCCCAGATAAACCCGCCCTTTGAGCGGATAACACGGGCCACCGCGTCGTCAATAAGGGTATAGAAATACTCAATGCCAAGCTCTTCAAACTTTGCCCTGTAAGCCTCAAACTCCTCCTCAAATATGGCTTTAAACCTGCCGTCGTACACCTTGGAGATGGTGTCCTTTGTTGAGAACCACAAATCCTGCTTTAAATCTATTGCGTACTGGAAGCAGGCCTTTGCAAAGCTTCTTATGCTGCTCTCTTTATTGTGAGACCCCTGCCAGACAGCCGGGCCATCTACCCGCTGTACTGATACAGTCTCCTCTGTACCGTCATCCCCTGTAAATACAAGCTTTGCCTCGCCCGGCACGGCGGTGTGCATTTCAACGGCCTTATACACGTCACCGTAGGCGTGTCTCGCAATAGTGATTGGAGCCTGCCAGTTCTTTACAACGGGCTTTACGCTGTCTATGCATATTGGGGTGCGGAAAACCGTGCCGTCTAAAATCGCACGGATTGTGCCGTTTGGCGACTTCCACATCTGGGTAAGCTCCGGATATTCCTCCATGCGCTGCTTATTGGGCGTTATTGTGGCGCACTTTACCGCAACTCCGTACTTCTTCGTGGCGTTGGCCGCCTCCACCGTCACATTATCCTCCGTCTCATTTCTGTGCAGAAGCCCCAAATCGTAATACTCTGTTTTGAGCTCCACAAACGGCAGAATCAGCTTGTCTTTTATCATGCCCCACAAAATGCGGGTCATCTCATCTCCGTCCATCTCCACCAGGGGAGTTTTCATCTCTATTTTCTTCATGTTACCTCCGTTCCGTCTAAAAGGCCGAGCATATTGTCACTTCAAACCGCTGTCCCGGCGAAAAATGCCCTCCGCCGAAAGTCTCTTACCTGTTCTTCTCGAGAGATGCTGCATAGTAGTTTATGAGACAGCCGCGGGTGAGTATCTCCCGCTCCTCCTCATTAAGGCCGGCACAGCTAAGGGTGATGTCGTGGACGCCTTCTCCATCAACGACCTTGGCCGCAAATGTCTCCCGCCCCTCAAGAATACCGTTTTTAATATCGGGAATGTACACCCAGTCGCCCACCTTGTAGGGGAACGCCTCCGACCTGTCAATTGTAAAGGGGATAATGCCCCAGTTAATACAGTTTGAACGATAGCGCTTTGTGGCGTACTCATAGCAGATGTTCGCAAAGCCGCCCAGCACCTTCTGACATGAGGCCGCCTGCTCACGGGCCGAGCCGTCGCCCGGCTTTTTGGAGAACACGCATGAGCCAACTGTGAGATTATCTCCGCTTATCTTAAGAAGCCCTTTAACTCTCTCAAGCTCCTCCGGCACGTCACCGAGGCCGTCGCGGACGGCCTTGCAGTTCCCGACATAGTCCGGTGCCTTTCTGGAGAGGGCAAACTCTGAGAGAGCCACAGGGTTTGACCTGTAGGAGGAGGTCTCTCCAGAGGGTATCAGCTCGTCTGTTGTGGTGACCTCGTCCCTTATAACGGCGGTAAGGCGCACCAATACGCCGTCCTTCATCTCCGGCATTTTCGGCCAGTCGGTTATGTTGGGACCGAGGCGCAGCTCCTCCTCCGGGTGCGGGTGGCCCCAGCCGTTATAGCATCTCTTCTCGTATATTGACCCCTCGTACACAAACTCCTTCGGCGTAAAGTCATAGTCTATGTCTGTGGCCGCTGTCAGAATTCCGCCGTTTGCCGCCGTCGCGGCAATTGATCTGGCATCCATAAGGGCCACGGCGGCAATCTGTCCGTTTGCCGGCTTTGACCCCTCGCGGTTTGCAAAGTTGCGGGTGGCGTGGCGTATGGAAAACCCGTTGTTCGCCGGGGTATCTCCCGCGCCGAAGCATGGACCGCAGAATGCGGGCTTTATGACAACACCTGCGTCAAGGAGTGTCTCTGCTATTCCGTCGTGTATCATCGCCCGCTCAACCGGCGTGGAGGACGGGTAAACCGACATGTCAAAATAGCCGTCCCCAATGGACTTTCCCTTAAGTATCTCCGCCGCCTCGGCGATGTTCTCGTACATTCCGCCGGAACACCCCACAATTACGCCCTGGTCACATACTATCTGGCCTTTGTCATTAATCGTGCGGCAGAGGTCCATCTTGACCTGCCCGCCAAGAGAGGCGTTGCATATCTCCTCTGTCTCTTTAAATATGCGCTCCGGGTCCGCCTGAAGCTCGTGCACCGTAAAGGCCCGGGACGGGTGAAACGGCAGGGCAATCATGGCCTCCGCCTGAGAAAGGTCAATTTTCACAACCCGGTCGTAATACGCCCCTTCGGTGAGCTCAAGCTTTTTATATGCCTCCGGGCGGCCGACGGTATTGAAGAACTTCTCTACCGTCTCATCTGTCTCCCAGATTGAGGTGAGGCAGCTTGTCTCTGTCGTCATTACGTCTATTCCGATTCGGAAATCCATTGAGAGGCCTTTTACTCCGGGGCCCGCGAATTCCAGAACCCTGTTTTTTACAAATCCGTCCGGGAATGTGGCGCCCACAAGGGCAATTGCGATGTCGTGGGGGCCTATACCGTGGGGAACTTCTCCCTCCAGCCACACCAGCACGACCTCGGGGTCCTCAATGTCCCAGGTGTTTTTGAGAAGCTGCTTTGCAAGCTCTCCTCCGCCTTCGCCTACGCCCAGCGTGCCATAGCAGCCATAACGGGTGTGGGAGTCGGAGCCAAGTATCATTCTCCCGCAGCCGGCCAGGGCCTCTCTGGCGTACTGGTGAATTACCGCCTGATTGGCCGGCACGTAAATTCCGCCGTATTTCTTCGCCGCGGACAGGCCAAAGGCGTGGTCATCCTGGTTTATGGTGCCGCCCACCGCGCACAGGCTGTTGTGGCAGTTTGTCAGGGCATAGGGCAGCGGAAACTCCGTCATGCCCGAGGCCCTTGCCGTCTGAATTATGCCCACATATGTTATATCGTGTGACACCATGGCGTCAAATGCTATATGCATCATACCGCCGCCGCTGCCCTTGTCATGGGCCCTTAAAATCGAATATGCAATGGTCTTTTCTCTTGCGGCAATGTCCTTCTTATCCGCGGCCACGGGCTGGCCGCCTTTTATGTAGGCGCCGTCACTGTAAAGCTTAATCACTGAAACACCCCTTATAAGTTTTCTGTATGCAGCATGACAGCCGTCAGGGCAAACATCGGCGCCGTCTCACAGCGGAGTATGCGCCTGCCCAGGGACACGGGTATAAGTCCCAGGCTTTTTGCCTCCTCAACTTCTGACGGCTCAAATCCGCCCTCCGGGCCGGTCATAACCGATACGCAATTTACATTTTCCTTTTCGCGCAGCGCGCTTATAATTCCCTTTTCGCGCTCTTCCTCATAGCAGAAAATCGGAACATCGGAGCCGGAGGCCAGCTCTGCAGCCTCTTTGAAAGTCCGTACCGCATAAACTTGCGGAATTATTCCCCTGCCCGACTGCTGCGCCGCCTCTCTGGCAATCTTCTGAAGCCTTGCAATTTTTTTCTCCGCCGACTTTTCGTCCGGACGCGCAACACACCGCTTAGACGGAAAGAGTACTATGTCGTGCGCACCCAGCTCCGTACATTTCTGCACGGCAAAGTCCAGGCGCTCTCCCTTTGCCCAGGCGGCAAAAACGGTGCATCTGACACGCGGCTCTCCCTGTGAAGCGGTCTCTTTGACAATCCTCGCCGAGGCCGAACCCTTTTCCGCCGATACAAGTTCGCACAAAAACTCCCGTCCGTCGCCGGTGCACGCTATAAAGCCTTCACCGCTTTTTATGCGCAGCGCCCTTATATGGTCAAGGTCCTCCCCACTAAGGGTGACGGTATCCCCCGATACATCTCCAGGAGATACAAAAAAACGAGTCAAGCAAGTTCACCTCTACCTTCCTGCATTTTTGTCTATTTTATCAGAATAGCCTCACCCTTGCAAGTGTTATTCCATATGATAATACTATCCGGAGGTGTAAAAGCTTTATGAAGAGCGACAGCATTATATACGATATAAAAACCACAAATTCCGTGTGGCAGAGGGTCCTCGGCTCCGCCGACGACAAGGCCCCGGAAAAGCCCTGTACAATCAGCTCATTTCTCAGCAGGGAGACTGAACTCATGGCACTTTACCGCAAAGCGGTAAAAATGTCCGCCGGCAAGATGCGGGCACTTTTTACAAAGCTTGCAAACGCCAAGGCCTCTCAGTGCCGGGCGCTTACCGTGCGCCACTTTATCGCGACCGGTGAAACCTTTGATATCAAAGCCTCTCCCCCTCCAGTTTTCTCCCTGTCCTGCGCCCTCAGAACGGCGTACAAAGCGGAGGAGGAGCTGTCACGGAAATACGCTCAGTCTGCCCGGCTTGAAGAGGACAAATCCCTTTCTCAGCTTTATGTAAACCTATCGCATCAGTCGGAGCAGTCCGCCGCAAGCATAATGCAGACAATCAGCTCATTTCTCGGACAGATGTATTAGCGGCAAAATCCGTCCAATACAAGGCTGCACATTAAAACTTTATGCATCCGGCCTGCCGTCCCATTCTCAGCTTTCCCATATATTTGCAGGCAAGTCAGCATAACGCCGGCTTCCATGCCCGCATGTCAGACAATTTTCCGGCATCACATGGTCTGTACATAGGCGACTGTAAAAAATATATCCCCGAAAAAATTTCGGGGATATAAAAGCATTTTCAGTTATTCTGCGGAGATTATGTAGTAGTATACAGGCTGTCCGCCGTAAACGACAGTTATGTCAGAGGAAGAGAATTTGGCCTCCACCGTGCCGGAGAGTCTTTCCGTCTCCTCTTCCTTCGCGTCCTCACCATAGTATATTGTGATAAGCTCGGGATTAAACGCACTCATCTTGTCGCAGACATCGGCAAAGATGTCACTTAAATTTCCGCAGCTGGAGACAAGTCCGCCGTCCAAAAGGGCGAGATATTCCCCCGCCTTAATACTGTGCCCGTCAAATTCGGAGTCTCTCGCGGCGTAGGTAATAACCGTGGTGTGCACGCCTTTGGCCGCCTCTGTCATGGCCGCCTCATTGTCCTCAGGCTCCGCCTCGGGGTCCATGGTGAGGGCGGCGGTTATGCCCTGGGGAACTGTTGCGGTGGGAATTACTATAACTCTCTTCTCCGTGAGAGGTATGCTCTGCTGTGCCGCCATTATTATATTCTTGTTGTTTGGAAGAACAAACACAATCTCTGCGGGAATTTTGTTAATCTGCTTTAAAATATCCTCAGTGGAGGGGTTCATGGTCTGTCCGCCGGTTACAATGGCGTCTACTCCCACGTCCTTAAATATCTCCTTCATGCCGTCTCCGGCGCATACCGCAACCATGCCGTAGCGCTTCTCAGGCGCGGCTACGGTCTCCTCATCTGGGACATCAGACGCCTCCATAACCTTGGCGGTGTGCTGCATTTTCATGTTCTCAATCTTGACGGTTGCAAGGCTGCCGTATTTAAGCGCCTCAGTCAAAACGTCGCCGGGGCAGTTCGTGTGGACATGGGTCTTTATAATTTCGTCATCGTCAACTACCACGATGCTGTCGCCGATTTCGCTGAGAAACGCCCGGAGGTCGTCAGGGTCTTTGCCGTTCTCCCTGTCAACAATAAACTCAGTGCAGTAGGTAAAGTGAATATCCTCTGTCTCAAATTCGGTAAAGTCCGCGGCGGAAGCGGTGTCCTGCGTCTCCTGCCGCTCTATCACCTCGCCCCTCATTGCCCGGAGCATTCCATCTAAAATGTACAGGTATCCCTTTCCGCCGGCGTCAATCACCCCTGCCTTTTTAAGTACGGGGTTCAGGTTAATCGTATCGGCAAGGGCCGCCTTTCCCGCTTCAATAGCGGCCTCAAGCACACGCTCAGCGTCCTTTTCCGTCTCCGCGGCTTTTACCGCCCCCTCGGCGGCAAGGCGCGAAACAGTCAGTATTGTGCCCTCTGCCGGCTTCATAACCGCCTTGTACGCGGCATTTACGCCGCCCGTCAGAGCTCCTGCCAGCTCCGCGGCGGAAGCGGTGTCCATATCTTTAAGGTGCTTTGAAATACCTCTGAAGAGAAGCGACAAAATAACGCCGGAATTTCCTCTGGCTCCCCTGAGAAGTCCGCCGGCGGCAGCTGCCGCCGCGGCTCCCACTGTGGCCGCCCCGCTCTTTCTGCACTCCGCCGCGCCGTTATTCATGGTAAGGCTCATGTTTGTGCCCGTGTCTCCGTCCGGCACCGGGAAAACATTCAGCTCGTTAATCTCGCTTTTGTGTATATCAATAGCCGCGGCGGCGTTTTCCACCATTGCGGCAAACATCGAACCTGTAATTATTTCCGTCAAAACCGTATCCCCCTATTAGCCTGCAATAATTGAGTCCACAAACACGTCGATATTTTCGACCTTGACGCCGGCGGCTGTCTCCACCTTGTAGCGAACCTCGTTTATTATGTTCCCGCACAGGACAGGCAGGTTTACCCCCTGGTCCACGGCAATGTGAAGCTCAAGGGCAATTGTACCATTGGGATTATACGATACCTTTACGCCCTTTCCCATGTATTCCTTCTTGAGCAGGTGCACAATTCCGTCTGTCATAGAGCGTACAGTCATGCCCTTTACACCGAAGCAGGTGGTTGCGGCCTCGCCCGTCATATATGTCAGCACTTCATTTGATATCTGAATAAATCCAAGACCTGTATACAATTTAACCATATACATTAACTCCAATCTCCAAATTGCTCTCAAACCGGCGCTGCTGTACGCTGTTAAAAATCCGCCGGTAAAACTACTCCCGCACAGCTAAAAGCAGCACTCCGTCTGCCCGCTGCCATACCGCGGAGCCGGAGCGAAAATTCACGCGCCTGCAAGCCGCAGCACATGCTTTTGGAGGTATTATACCACAGCGTCCCCCGCAAGTAAAACATATTTTAACATTGCTGCCGTTAAAATAACGGGGAAATTCGGTAATTTTCGCGTCCAAAATCCGGACGTGGCCGATTATAGCACATCTGCCGCCCTCTGTCACCTGTTATTTTCCCCCATATTTGACCTTTTTGCCACCCTGTGCTATCATTTCTACTGCACATATAACATGCTGTAATCATAAATCGGGGAGAGAAATCAGCAATGTCAATAGAAAAAGTGAGAGCATATTTCAGACAGTTTGGAATTGAGGACAGAATAAGGGAATTTGACGTGTCCAGCGCAACCGTGGAGCTGGCCGCCGCGGCGCTTGACGTGGCGCCGGAACGCATTTCCAAAACCCTGTCATTTAAATCCGGCGACAGCTGCATACTCATACTGTGCGCCGGAGATGCCAGAATTGACAACAAAAAATTCAAGGCCCAGTTTGGCATGAAGGCAAAAATGCCCACGTCCGACGAGGTCCTGGAGCTTGTGGGACACCCCGTCGGCGGCGTCTGCCCCTTTGGGATAAACCCGGGTGTAAAAGTGTATCTCGACCAGTCCATGCAGAGATTTGACACTGTATTTCCCGCCGCCGGCAGCGCAAACAGCGCCATTGAACTCAGCCTTGACGAGCTGTTTAAATACTCCGGCGCCGACTGCTGGGTGGACGTATGCAAGCTTCCGGAGAGTGAAAGCTAAGCAGTACTTCTCAACTCTTGATGCAGGCTTGACATATATAACGCCGTCGGGTATAATATCTCCACTCATCAGAGGGCTTATAATCGTAATATAAGGCCGGATAAGATGTCGGACACAATGGTTTTACGGAGGGCTTGCAGTCACGTATGGCGCAGCCGGATAAGGATTCCAATTGTGTTCGGATTCTTATCCGGCTGTTTTCGTCTTGAGAGAGGACTGATAAAATGAATTTGCTGACAGAAAAAGTCAGGCCGCTGTACTTAAAATATTTAGGCGCGGCCTTTGGAAGCGCCTGCATATCCTCAATCTACGGTCTTGTGGATATGGCAATGGTGGGCCAGTATCACGGCCCCTCCGGAACCGCGGCCATGTCTGTCATAATGCCTATTTACAATATAATATACAGCCTGGGCCTGTTCATGGGAATAGGCGGCTCAGTGCTTTACAGCACGGAAAAGGGCAAGGGCTCACACAGGGAAAACGAGTTTTTCTCCACCACCCTGTGGGGGACGGTTATCCTGGCGCTTGCGGTGTGGGCGGCTGTCGCAGCCTTTGAGGTGCCTCTTCTGAGGCTTTTCGGCGCAGATGATGCCCTACTGCCCCTGTGCCGGCAGTATCTGCTGCCAATTAAGACCGTCGCACCTGTGTTCGTCTTCAACCAGATGATCGCCGCATGCCTGCGCAACGACAACGCCCCCGGCCTTGCCATGGCAGGCGTATTGTGCGGCGGAATCTTCAACGTCTTTGGCGACTACTTCTTTGTATTTACAATGGATATGGGAATCTACGGCGCGGGACTTGCAACGGCAATCGGCTCATCCATAACTCTCATCACCATGCTGGCTCACTTTATTTCAAAGTCCAATACTTTAAAGGTCGCCAAAATCACACGCCTTCCCATGCGGGTGCGCCTAATCCTCACAACAGGCTTCTCCACATTTTTTATAGACCTTGCCATGGGCATTATCACCATGCTCTTTAACCGTCAGATAATGCATTACCTCGGTACAAGCGCCCTGTCTGTCTATGGTGTAATCATGACAACAAGCCAGTTTGCCCAGTGCTGCGCATACAGCATTGGACAGGCCTCACAGCCTATACTCTCCATAAACTTCGGAGCTAAAAAGTACGACCGTATACGCACGGCCCTGAAATACGCCCTGTATACCTCCGCGCTTTTCGGCATCATATGGACGGTCCTTGTCTTCGCATTTCCCACCGGCTTCATACGCATATTTATGAAGCCAACCCAGGAGGTACTGCAAATTGCCCCGGCGATAATGCGGTGCTATGGAATTTCATTCCTGCTCTTGCCTCTGAACATATTCTCGACATACTATTTCCAGTCTATCATG
>CAJFTV010000160.1 GCA_904420055.1 Candidatus Alloscillospira gallinarum
TCGCACAAAAGGACCTTGGGGTCGGTGGCAAGGGCGCGGGCTATGGCCACGCGCTGCTTCTGTCCGCCGGAGAGCTGGCTCGGGTATGAACCCGCCCTGTCTCCCAAGCCGACAAGCTCCAGGAGGGAGAGGGCCTTTTCCCGAGCCTCCTTTTTCGGTACTTTTGAAATTTCCAGAGGATAACAGACGTTTTTAAGTGCCGTCCTCTGGGAAAGAAGGTTGAAGCCCTGGAATATCATGGACATGGATTTGCGTGTGGCGAGAAGCTCCTTGTGGGAAAGTGTGCCTAAACTGACGCCGTTAAATATCACGTCGCCGGAAGTGGGCTTTTCCAGATAATTAATACATCTCACAAGGGTGGATTTTCCGGCGCCGGATAGTCCGATTATACCGAAAATATCGCCGTCCTCAATTGTGAGGTTTACGTCCTGCACGGCATGGACCTCGCCATTGTCGGTTGTAAAGGTCTTGCACAGGTTTTCAAGCTGTATCATGTATAATTTCTCCCTCTGCTTATAAAACCCGGCGTGTTAAGCGCACGGGCTATGTGTTATAATTTGTTACGGCAAAAAGGGGCAGCCAAAACGCACAGTACAAGTTGGCTGCATTCCCGAATATTATACCATATGATTTTTCTTAATCAAGGAGGTTTTTCAAGAAACGGGGCGGCTTTTGAAAATAACCGGCTGTTTTTGTGGAATTCACTTAAAAAAGGGTATAATATTATGGGTATAACAAATGTCATACAGACAAGTTGGGGGATTTGCGGCATGGACGTTTTTGATATACTGGGGCCTGTTATGGTGGGCCCCTCCAGCTCCCATACGGCGGGAGCGGTAAGAATTGGACTTGTCACAAGAGCGCTTTTGGGACAGCGGCCAAAAAAAGCGGATATAACTCTTGTGGGGTCTTTTGCGAAAACCGGTCGGGGACATGGGACTGACAAGGGGATTGTCGCCGGCCTTTTGGGAATGCAGCCGGAGGATATGGAGATACCGGACAGCTTTGAAAGGGCGGAAGAAGAGGGCCTGAAGTTTAACATTAAGGCGGGCAGCGGAAAAAATGCCCACCCTAACACGGCGGTTATAGATGTGGAGGGAGAAGGAGGCAGAAGGCTCTCTGTGCAGGCCAGCTCCACAGGCGGCGGCAGGATAATGGTGAACATGATAGACGGAATAGAGGTAAACTGTACCTGTGAGATGCCGACCCTGATTGTGCACAATCTGGACCTGCCGGGGCATGTTTCCCATGTCACGGGGCTTCTTACGCGATGCGGGATAAATATTGCAAACATGAGCCTTTACAGGGACAGGCGGGGCGGCAGCGCGGTGATGGCTATTGAGACGGACGAGCCTTTGCCCCGGGAGATTGTGAGCGAGATAGAAAAAGAAGAGGGAATAATAAAAGTAACATATATAAATCCGGAAGATATGTGACGGTAAATGGAAACGGAGAGAGAACATGGCATTTAAATCACTTTATGATATTGAAAAGTACTGTGATGAAAAAGGCGTGAGCTACGGCAGGGCGGTTATGCTTGAAGATATG
Source organism: Candidatus Alloscillospira gallinarum (assembly GCA_904420055.1). Taxonomy (GTDB): domain Bacteria; phylum Bacillota; class Clostridia; order Oscillospirales; family Oscillospiraceae; genus Alloscillospira; species Alloscillospira gallinarum. Next base: position 1,549 of record CAJFTV010000160.1, read on the forward strand.
CGGGAGAGCGGCAGAGGAGAGGACGAGACCCTTTCGCAGATGAAGAAGCTGTGGGAGGCGATGAAGAGCGCCCTTGTGGAGTATGATGGCAGACGGCGCTCACAGAGCGGCCTTTCCGGGGGAGACGGAGAGAAAATGCAGGATTATGTGAACAGTGGGGGGTGCCTGTCCGGTGAGCTCATGGGGAACATAATAGCGGCCGCCATAAAGATGGGAGAGTCAAATGCCTGTATGCGCCGTATAGTGGCGGCGCCCACCGCGGGGGCAAGCGGTGTACTGCCGGCAGTTATGGTCTGCTGTGCAGAGGCGCTGGGCTCAGACCAGGAGGCGGTGTATGATGCGCTTTTTACTGCCGCCGGCATAGGCCAGGTAATAGCCGAGCGGGCGTATATCTCCGGCGCAGTGGGCGGCTGTCAGGCAGAGGTGGGCGCGGCCTCGGCGATGGCGGCCGGGGCGCTTGTCGCGCTCAGAGGAGGAACGCCTCAGATGATAAACTTTGCGTCGGCCATGTCTCTGCAAAACCTTCTGGGCCTTGTTTGTGACCCGGTTGGGGGACTTGTGGAGATACCATGTATAAAGAGAAACGTAATTGGCGCAATTTCCGCAATGTCTGCGGCTGATATGGCCCTTGCCGGGATTGCAAATAAAATAAATCCCGATGATGTGATAGATGCCATGCGGGAGGTGGGCGACAGAATGGACCCCGCCTTTAAAGAGACGGGGGAGGGAGGACTTGCCGCGACGGTTTCCGGACGCAGAATAGCGGAAAGGCTTGACCTTGAGTTTAAATAGCAGGTAAAAAGTATGATAATCTTGTGTTTTACACACGTTAATATGTAAAAACAGACAAAAAATGTGTTACCCCCTTGACAATTTAAAAGTTTAGTTTTAGCATAGCTGCAATAACTTAATACGGAGTGGATAGAGGCGCGATTTATGAAGAGTACTCTCTGATAAGGCTGGCA
>CAJFTV010000161.1 GCA_904420055.1 Candidatus Alloscillospira gallinarum
GTACTGTACTCGTCACAGTCCGGGGTCGAGGCGTGGCAGACGTCAACGGAAATGCAGTAGTCCGGGAAAACGCCAAACGCCCCCACCTTTGCTCCCCGGAGGCCAACCTCCTCCTGAGTGCTGGCCATAACGTAGAGGTCAACACACGGCTTTTCGTCCTTTAAGAGCTCCGCCGCCTTTATAACGGCGGCAAGGCACGCCCTGTCGTCCAGTGCCTTTCCGCATAGAAGTCCGCTTTTTCCCAGCGGTCTCACCGTCTCACTGTACACCGCCATGGTGCCGGGGGGCACGGCCTTTTCAGCCTCCTCCTGCGTCATGCCCACATCTATGAAAAGGTCCTCAATTTTTACCGCCTTTTCCATGTCCTCACTTGTAAGAACGTGGGGCGGCATTGTCCGCACAACCCCGTAGATAGGCGGATTGGTCAAAACCTTTATCTCACAGGCGGGGAGCATTCTCGCGTCCACACCGCCCACCTTGTCAAATTTCAGATACCCCTCCTGGGCGCCGGTTATGACAAAACCAATCTCGTCCATATGCGCTTCCAGCATAACCTTCGGCGCGTTTTCCACACCGCACTTTCTAACTGCCAGCACATTTCCCATTACATCTGTCCAAACCGTGTCCATAGTCTCGCGGAGAAGCTCCGCCACACGCTCGCCGACCTCGCTCTCCCAGCCGGAGGGGCCGGACATTGAGCAAAGCTCTGTAATAATCTTTTCTATCTCCATAAAAGTTACTCCATTTCGTTTACAATGGCTTTAAATGTATCTCCACGCTCCTCAAAGTTTTTAAACCTGTCAAAGGAGGTGCTGGCCGGAGACAGCAGGACAATATCTCCGGGCTCCGCCAGGCCGGCCGCTTTCATCACCGCGTCCTTAAAATCGTCTATTACAAAAATCTCAGGCTCCCCGTCATACTCACGGCAGCCTTCCACCGCGCTTTTTATCTTCTCCGCCGTCATTCCCGTTAAAACAAGCTTTTTAACATGGGCGCATATCTCGCTCCCCAGCGGTTCATACGATATTCCCTTGTCCTTGCCCCCGGCAATTAAAATCACTTTTCTGTCAAATGAGCGCAGCCCCGCAATTGTCCTTGAAGGGCTTGAGGCGATTGAGTCGTTATAGTAGCGCACGCCTTTAATTTCACGCACCAGCTCAATCCGGTGGGCAACTCCGCCGAACTCCCTGGCCACCTTTTGCAGCGTCTCCGGCGGCACTACGTCCATAACCGCGCAGTAGGCCGCCATGTAGTTTTCAATGTTGTGCCGTCCCGGCAGCTTTATATCCGCCGTGTCAAGCACCTTTTCCTCAGCTCCGCGCCGGACGGCAAATATTTCCCCGTCCTTGCAGTAAACGCCAGTATAGACCCGGCGCTTCATGCTGAAATATCTTATATCCCGGGCAGCGGTAGCTGTAAACAGCATCTTTGTGTCGTCGCAGTCAAGATTTAAAACGGCAATATCGCCCGTATCCTGATGGGAGAGTATGTTCTTTTTCGCGTCTATATATTCCTCATAATCCCTGTGTACATCCAGATGATTCGGGGAGAGGTTGGTCACAACAGATATATGCGGGCTGCGGTCCATCGTCATAAGCTGGAAGGACGATAGCTCCAGGACAGCAATGTCAAAAAGCCCCATCTCCTCCGCGCGGCACAAAAGCGGCGTACCTATATTTCCCCCGGTGTAAACCGGGCGTCCTGTGGCCTTTAAAAGCTCAGAGATAAGAGTGGTGGTGGTGGTCTTTCCGTCGCTGCCCGTGACGCCGATTATCGTGCAGGGACACACCTTGAAAAACGCCTCCATCTCAGAGGTCAGCTCCGCCCCTCCTTGAACGGCGGCGCTTATCTCCGGAACGTCCGGCCGTATTCCCGGCGTTTTGAATATGACGTCTCCATAGGGCGGCTTTAAATAGTCCTCCCCAAGCTTCAGCGTAACGCCGGCTCTCTCAAACTCGTCCGCGCAGTACAGCTTTTCCCTTGGACTTTTGTCCCGGGCACAGACTGTACAGCCGCTCTCCGCCAGCTTTTTTATAAGGGGTATATTGCTTACCCCTATGCCTATTACATCTATTTTTTTGCCTTTAAGGCCATCTATATATTCGGAAAGTGTCATTTTGGCCTCCCGCGCACTGAAACCGTGCCACTGAAATAATTTTAAAGCGTAAACTGTCTCTCCGCTTTAAAAAAGCTTATTAACCACCGGGCCGCATTATTACTGTCTGCACCCGGGCCAATGGATATACATAGGTTATTATAGTCCAACGTCCTGCATATTTCAAACATTTCCTCATATTTTTTTGCCTTCGCTTCGGAACCGGGTCTCCGGAAAAACAAAACCCCTCCGCAAAGGCATAAACCGCCCCTCCGGAGGGAAATGCTGCTTTCAGTCAAACGCAAGGCCCAGCCAGCCGTCTGTACATATCTTTTTTCCGTATGACATTCCAAATGGCCTGCCGTTTTCCGGTGCGAAAAATCCCGGGTACAGGCACTCTTTTACCGACCCGTCCTCCATGGCCATGCAAAAATTTTCTCCCCGGTAAAACTCACCGCCCTGTCCCTCAAAGTACCTCAGCGCCCTCATATTCAGGTCAATGTGAGGAATACCCCCAAGATATTCCTCCCTCAGGGCGCGATACTCCTCGGGATTTATGGAAAAACGCTCACCGGCGTCAATAGCTTTCATCTCTCCGCAGGAAAAGGCACTGTAAAACCCCAGCGACTCATAAAAACGGAAAAGCCCCTCTTCCGCCGGGTGCAAAACCACCGCGCCAAATCCGTTTTTCTCCCCAAGCCGGGCACATTTTTCGGTTACGGCTTTTCCAAGCCCTCTCCCCCGGTATTCCGGCAAAACTCCCACGGCATATATGTGAGCGCAGGAAACCCGCTCCCCGATGGCCGATACAAAATCTCCCACCGGCATGAGATACGCCGCAGCCGCCGTCTTTCCGCCGCATTTGCAGACGGCACACAGTTCCGGAGAATAAAATGTATCAAAAAAGCGTTCAATATAATCGTCCGTGTCCCCGAACACAGTTTTCCACAGGGATTTAAGCTCCATTTCCATCAGTAATACAGCACCGTATGCGTGCACGTCTCTTTTATTGCACGCTCCAGCTCTTTCAGGTCACAGAAAGTCTCCGGACGCTTTCCCGGGTCACGCAGAAGCGCCGCAGGGTGATAAATCGCCATGATTTTGGCATCTCCCCTGTCAAACCAGACGCCGTGCTCCGCCGTTATCTTAAAGTTGTCCTTTATCAGCACCTTTGCCGCAATTCTTCCAAGGCACACGATAAGCTTTGGCTTTATAAGTGCAATCTGCTCTGTGAGCCAGTCCATACAGGCGTCCTGCTCTGTGTTCAGCGGGTCCCTGTTGTGCGGAGGCCGGCACTTTACAATGTTTGTTATATAGTAGTTCTTATCCCGCTCAAGCCCTATTATTTTAAGCATGTCGTCAAGCAGCTTCCCGGCGCGCCCCACAAACGGCTTGCCCTGCAGGTCCTCGTTTTCGCCGGGTCCCTCGCCTATGAACATGACTTCCGCGTCTTTTACGCCCTCTCCAAACACGACATTGTGCCGCGTCTCCCACAGGGCGCATTTTTTACATTCCCTACAGTTTTTTTCAAGCTCTTCCCAACCCATAAACTTCTCCAATCTCCATATGTGTGAAATAAATAAATTATAAGGCAATTATAAATCAAAATATCCTCTAAATAAACACTTGACTTTATCCGATAAGTAATTTATAATAACAAGGCTAATCTTAATAGATGATATATTCTTGACATGGAGAAGTCGCGTAGCCCGGTCGAGCGCGCACGATTGGAAATCGTGTATACCCCATAAGGGTATCGAGGGTTCGAATCCCTCCTTCTCCGCCACGTCCGGGCAAGCGTCATATCGTTTGCCCGGACTTTTATTCATTTTATAAAAATCCGGGAAGGCTCGTTTTGCTGTCCTTCCTTTTCAAAATTGAACCCGCTTCGCTGGGCTTTAATTTTGCTTTTATCCTGATTGAGGTATCTTTTTTGTCAGCGCTTCCCACATCTCTGCTCGCGGCATATCGTTTGCAGAGACTTTTTTGCTACAATTACTGCTCTATTATTCTGTCACAGCTTCTCTTTAAATTTTCCTCCCTGTTCTTTTTCAAGTTTTTAAACCCCTGCCGCTGTCTTATGCTGTGTTTACCTTTGTTATGTAAAATCAGGTATCACCGTTCACTGAAAATTCACATGGTGTTTCTAATTTGGTAATTTATTCCTTGAATTAATCTGATATTATAACAGTGTCGAAAATATTTGATACAACTTACCGGCGGTTATTTCCTAACTTTTAGGCACCTCCGGACAAAAAATTCCAGAGCCTACTTTGGCTTTGTTTTTACCGCTCCTTAAAAGGGGCGGTTTTTCGTCACTGCAGCCACTTTGCCGGTTATTTATTGCCGCGTCTAATATTTATGATATAATACTTACAAAGCGCATATCCGATGCTATATTGAGAAAATTACACGGTGTCAAATAGAAATACAGGAGGCCGCTTTTTATGGCAGGCACTTTAGATGAAAGCTTAATATATGAAATTCTTTCAGTTGTTGAGGAAATTCCAGAGGGCCGTGTCGCAACTTACGGGCAGATTGCCAGACTAATCGGCAGGGAAAAAAACGCGCGTCTTGTTGGCCGGGTCCTCGGTATGGCGGAATTTTACGGCAGTTTTCCATGCCACCGCGTGGTAAACCACGCCGGAAGAACGGCCCCCGGCTGGGAGGAACAGCGCGTGTTCCTTGAAGGTGAGGGCGTTGTGTTCAGGGATAATAACCACGTGGATATGAAAAATTTCCAGTGGGAATGCTAAATTCCTGTTATGTATGAGTAACCGGAGACAAAGTGTCTCCGGTTACTCATTATACTTATTATATTTGACGGCACAAGGCCGCAGCCATATCTGGTTTTACAATATTCTCCAACATCACGGCAGGTACTCTATAAGTTCATACACACGTTGTTCAGTCCACTCTGCGGCAACCGAGTTCCGTACAAGGGGTTCCATAGTTCCCCCTTTCACCTCATTGCCCGCCTCTTCGACGGCGGCTTCCTTTTCATATATCCAGTCAAGCTGCTCATCTGTCAACGCTGAAAAGTCCGCTTCCGACATATAATCGCCGAGATATCCCCACAGGACATTGATATAGTCGTCCCACAGCTTATACAGCTCTCCGCTGTATTTGTTCATATCCGCCTGGGTCATGGCCGAGCTTAACTCCTGTTTTATCGCATCAGACTCAATTTCTATCCGGGCTATCTCCTCTTCCACCTGCTGTCTTATGGGAGACATTGTCTCCACAGCCGGTGCTGTCTGGCTTTCCGGTTCTTCCGGTGCGTTTTCATTCTCTGTCCCGTTATTTTCCGGCGAAGTTTTCTCCCCGTTCTCCTGCACCTTGCCTCCAGTTTCGCCCTGAACCTTCAGGCCGTCACTTATGGCATTCCCGCCGTCATTTACCCCGGTGGCACTATCCTGCTCACTATTCTGGAGCAGCTGCTCCTCCTGCGGCGTATTTTCGTCTTCCAACGGCCAGATAAAGTGTATGCAGACTATAGCCGCTGCCACAACTACAATGACGCATGCACCGGCGATTATTCCAGTATACAGCTTCTTTCTGTTTTTCGGTTTTGAAGCTTTTGCCGGCTCTGCCGGCTTTACCGCTGGCACCTCAGACGGTTTATCAGTATATGAAACCGCCTCCTGCCGTGCTCCGCAAGCCGGGCAAAACTTGGTGTTATCCTCAATTTTATTTCCGCACTTATAACAAAACACAGTATTATCCCCCTCGCACTTTGGCACAGGATGCGGCGTCTGTCACATTTTCCGCTTCCCGCCCAAATGTCCTGTTATATTCGTATTATATAATTTTTAAATCCCATATTCAACAAGCCGTCCCGCTGATTTTCAATACAATACACACATAATGTGTCCATACTTCCGCTGCTGCCCGGCACACAAATACCCTCTGCCCGCGATACAGGCAGAGGGCACTTTAATTTACGGCTTTGATATTGTCTCTCCGGCGTACACCTGGTTTATAAGCTCCTTTGCCGTTTCGACCGTCGACTCATCAGGAATTACAACTGAAGCATAACCGGCTGAGTACGTTGTCTGCATATCTCCATATCCGCTGACGCTGTAGCTCACAATGTTCCAGCTGCCGCCGGAGGAGAGCTGGTCACGCACAATGCCGCTCAGAACGTCATATGGAATACTCGTCTCAAAGCTGCCCGCCACCGCGTCAAGCACAGAGTTATAGTTCATAAGCATATCTGCCGACAGCATCTTGTCCATTACTCCCTGAATGAGTGCCAGCTGGTTTCTGCCGCGCTGGAAATCGCCGTCTGCAAATGCATACCGCTCACGTACAAACTCCAGGGCTTTAGCCCCATCCATGTAGTTGTATCCCTCAGTGTATGAATAATTCTCTGTACTGAAGGACTGCTCAGAGTACACATTCACGCCGCCGAGGGAGTTGATTATATCCTCAAACCCGCTGAAATTCACTCGGAAAAAGTAGTCAACATTCACACCGTACAGCATTTCCAGCGTATCCATACACACGTCCACACCATAAATTCCGGCATGTGTCAGCTTATCCTCTGCGCCGTTTGAAATGGACAGAGGCACATAGTAATCGCGTGGTGTGGAGAGAAGAAGCACCTGCTTTGTCTCTGTATTGATTGTAGCAAGTATATTCACATCGCTGCGGCTGCTCTCTATCAACTCGGCGCCACGGTCATCTGCCCGGAGAACATTAAGTCCAATATATTTGAGGCCCTTAAAACCCGCCCGGAGAACATGCAGAACACCGGCTATAACATGACAGAGGACACAATAAACTTCCTCCGTGAGTTCCACTCCCACGGTATGGAGCCAATAGAGCTGGCTCGCTGGCTGAAAGAGGGCATTGAAAACGAGCAGGTAATTGTTACACCATATGCCGACGGCCCCCAGCGCCTGCGTGCCATATACGACAAAATGATAGATTACACAAGCCCCGAGGGTATGAAGCGCATTGCAGAACGGGAAAAAATGGCGGCGGACAATGAGCCTGATGACGGTCGTTCCGTCCGCGCTTCAGAAGAGCTTGAAAAGTCCGGTTTTGGCAAGGCAAAGGCCGGCATTGACTGGGTGGACGCAAGCAAGAA
>CAJFTV010000162.1 GCA_904420055.1 Candidatus Alloscillospira gallinarum
CAGCGGGCCACCTGATAGTATTTGTCAACCCCTCCAACCATTAGAAGCTGCTTGAAAATCTGAGGGGACTGGGGCAGTGCGTAAAACGTGCCCGGGTGTACTCTTGAGGGCACGAGATAGTCTCTCGCCCCCTCTGGTGTTGACTTGCACAGCATGGGAGTCTCCACGGCGATAAACCCCTCGCCGTCCAAAAATTCCTCCGCCGCTCTCTGTACCCGGTGGCGGAAGCGCAGGTTATTCAGCATCTCCGGCCGGCGCAGGTCCAGGTATCTGTACTGAAGGCGCAGATCCTCACGGACCGCGTTCCCCTCCTCAAGTGGAAAAGGCAGGGGCTCGGCGTCGGATAACAGCTCAACCTCCCGGGCCTTCAGCTCCACCGTGCCGGTGGGAATTTTATCGTTGTATGTCTCCTCATCTCTGACGCATATCTCCCCGGTTACAGAGATTACAGCCTGATTGTGAAGCGTCTCAGCGGTGTGGAATTCCTCAGGGCTCAAATTGTTTGCGTCAAACACCACCTGTAAAACGCCCTCTCTGTCCCCGAGGTCAATAAAGATAATTCCGCCCATGTCCCTCTTCGTCCGCACCCAGCCGCAGACCGTCGCGGTCCTGCCGATATATTCCTCTGTCACCAGGCCGCAGTAAACTGTTCTCTCCTTCATTTTCCTTCTCCATTTCCCGTGATATATAGTGCCCCGGCACAATTTTACAGATTACAGAACAAAAAATCCCTTCGCCCCAAAAAGGGACGAAGGGATTAAACTCTCCGTGGTACCACCCAAATTAACGGCAAACTTTAGCCGCTCACTTTGTCTGAGATTAACGCTCTCCTGACGTCCGGTTCTAATAAGGCGCCGCGGCCTTTTCTTCCGGCAGCTCTGAGATGTTTTTCGTCTGCCCGCGCCTGCTCCTTCCCACCAAACCGGAGCTCTCTGAAGGCCGCCGTACAGCAGATTACTCTTCCCGTCACAGCTTTAAACTTTTTTAGTATTGTAAATCCATTTCGCTTTTCTGTCAACTATTTAATTCGCTGAATTCATATCTTGAATTTTTCCCGTATATTAGCATGTTTATTCCGCAGCGGCATATAAGGTGCAAAAACACCCCATAAGTGCTAAGGCCGTGTTTTTTACACATGGTCTGACCCACGGAAAGCTTTGTTTGTTAGATTGAGTTTCCAAGGTCATATGCCTGTTTTATTTCCGGTTTTCCGTCAATATCTCCAATGTCTCCATTTCCGCCTGCAAGAACATGACCAAGATTTTTCCAGCGCAGATGCTCCATCAGGTGGTCAAAATACGTCAATACATCTTCAAAGCCATGTCCTTCCGCAGCCATCAAAAGCGCGCAGGACCTGTTGTTCCCACGCAAAAGATTGCCGTCGCCCTCCTCCAGTGCAAAGAGTCGGTCAACAGCCGTCCGTATCTGCCCGCTCATGTTCCAGTAATACAGGGGCGTAGCAAATACGATAACGTCGCCTGCCTTTACCGCCGGATAAATCTTATCCATATCGTCTCTCTGAACACACGGACATTCACGGCTGCTGTGTCCCCCAAAGCAGCCTTTGCACCCATGAATATCCATATCATCAAGGAAAAACTCCGTCACAGTGTGTCCCGCATTTTCTGCGCCTTCTGCAAAGGCCTTAACAAGCGCCGACGTATTGCCCTTTTTACGCGGACTGCCGTTTAAAATAACAACATTTTTACTCACAGTACTTCCTCCCATCACTTTTTCATAATTTCTGCTCCGCTTTCAAACCTGCAATTGACTTTTTCTACTGGTGACACTATAATTATAGCTATAACATATAATAAATCAAGTACGCACATTTAGGTATGATACTTACTTAAAGGAGAGTGTAAAATGGAAGGCCGCTGCATAGCAAACGAATGTCTTAATACAACAGGATTTAGCTACACACTGTCGCTGATTAACGGCAAATACAAAATGACAATCCTCTATACGCTTATGGAGTTCGGCGTAGTGCGGTTCAATGAAATAAAAAAGTATATAGGGGCCATTTCCTACAAAACCCTCAGTTCAACGCTGAAAGAACTTGAAAGAGACAAGCTTGTTCATCGTGAAGAATATCCGCAGATTCCCCCAAAGGTTGAGTACAGCCTGACTGAGCGGGGAAAATCACTAATGCCTATCTTGGACGGAATGTGTGAATGGGGCGACAAAAACCGCCTCTGATGCTCTATTGATACATACGGCCATCTGCGACAGATTTGCGAAATCATTTAATTGTCAGCTGTATACAAGAAACAGGACAGCATAGAAAATTTCTATGCTGTCCTGTTTTTAACTATATTGACCTGCTCACAGGTATATAACCTGCAAAACGGTTTTATTTAGATGTGGATTGCGGCCTGGAAAGCCTCGTTTACTGCGGTGCAGATTGTACCCACCTTGCGCGCGTCGCCGACAATATGTACATTTGTCTCAGGAGCGCAGTGACGGAGTTCTTCAGCCTTATCCTTACGGGAAACCATACCCATGGCAAGGAGAACCGTATCGCAGGGATACTCAACTGTCTCGCCGGTCTTGGTGTTCTCGCACACAACGCAGTCATCCTTTATCTCAACAAGACGCGTCTCATAGTGTACAGGAATGGGCTTCTCCTTTATAATCTTCATAAACTCGCTGGCAGACGTGCCGGAACCGGCATAGAGCTTCATTGTGGCGTCCTCTTCTGTGGCCATCTCAATGACATCAACCTCTTTGCCAAGGTCCATAAACTCAATAGCGGCCTCAAGGCCAACAGCGCCGGCGCCAATTATTGCAAGCTTCTTGCCCGCCTTGGACTTGTCCTCCTCAGCGTCGGGAGCCCAGTGTACATGGGGCTTGTCAATTCCGGGAATTCTCTTGGGAATAATGGGCTCAGAGCCGCAGGCGATGATTATGGCGTCGTAGTTCTCCTTGTCCAGCATTTCCTTTGTGGCCTCTGTGTTCATGAGTATCTTGGCGTTGTACTTCGCCGGCTGACGGCGGAGCCACTCAAGGTAATCCTGGCAGTCAACTTTGAAGGGAGGCACAGCAGCGCCGATTACATTGCCGCCCAGCCTGTCGGTCTTCTCATAGAGAGTAACGTCGTGGCCTCTGTCGCAGAGAGCCTGCATTGCGGTAATACCGGCAGGGCCGCCGCCGATAACTGCAACCTTTTTCTTCTCGGGAGCCTTGGGTACAAGTCCGTCTGTGAGCTGGCTTGTAAGGCCGGAGATGGGGTTAACGGCACAGAAAATGGGCTTCGGTATCATGAGGTGCTTTGTGCAGGAGTCGCATCTCAGGCAGGGACGCCTGTCCTCGGGCCTGTTCTCGGCATACTTTCTGGGCATGTCGGGGTCAGCCATGAGGGGACGGCACATAGCTACAAAATCGGCCCAGCCGTTGCCGATAATCTCCTCGGCATAGTCAAGGCTTGTAATGGAGCCGACTGTATTTACGAGGAGGTCGGGATATGCCTTTTTAACATCTCTTGCATAGTGTACATTGTAGCAGCGGTCCATGAGATAGTTCTGGCACCAGTTGCGGTAATACTTCATGTTGAAGTCGCTGTGCAGACCTGCGGACACGTGGATAATATCTATGTGGTCCTTGAGCATTCCGATGAGCTCAAGAGTTTCCGGGAAGTGCATACCCTCATCAGCAATTTCGTCAGCGGAAATTCTGAACTCGATAACGAAGTCCTCGCCGCACCTTCTGCGGATAGCGTCGCAGACCTCTATTGCAAATCTGGCTCTGTTCTCAAGGCTTCCGCCGTACTCGTCCTTTCTGTGGTTGTACAGCGGGCTTGTAAACTGTGAGATGAGGTTGCCGTGGCCGCCGTGTACAAGGCAGATATCCATGCCGGCTCTCTTCATGCGCTCCGCCGCCTTGGCGTACTTCTCAACTGTCTCGGCAATCTTCTCGTGTGTCATCTCGATTGCGGGGATTGGGTCACGGCCCAGCTTCTTTGCCCTTGTAAGCTCAGAAGAAGAGATATTCGGTGACGAACTGAAAGGAGCATGTCCCACAGTCTCAAAAGCCGTGTTCTCACCGTTGTGGTTTATCTCGAATGAGGCGTGGCAGCCGTACTGCTTGCACATATCCGCATATCTTGTCATGGGCAGAATGCTTCTGTCATTGGAGAGGTCAAGCTGGAATGCCTCGTCCTTGCACTCTGTAATATCTATCGAGCAGTTACCCACGTACAGAGTACATACGCCGCCTCTTGCGAACATTCTGAACCAGTCAACAAATTCCCTTGTTACAAGACCGTCATCGCTTGCGAGGTTGGGTGATGGCGGAGCCAGGGTAATTCTGTTTTTAAAGTCTATCCCCCTGATGTTGATAGGGGCAAACACGTGTTTGTATTTTGATCCCATTTTTTTCTTCCTTTCTGCTTACTTGGACCGACCTTAACGGTCTCGAATTTGCACTCTGGGACATATTATAACATTGACTTTGTACATTTTGCAACAGCAAATAACTATAATTTGTTTATTATAACTTTACCCTCTCCTTCTTTGTGACTTAAAGCTGCCGACGGGCAAATTTTTCTTCTCCATACGCATATTAATGACCCGCTAAACTGCCTCTCCCGTGCAGGTCTTGAGGTATCGCTTTTTATCTGCTTCACCATCACAAAAAACAAAACCGGCAGTAAAGCCGGTTTTGCAAAGTGCACGTAGTTTTTCTCAGGCCGTTTTTTCGCCTGTTATCTCCTGAACGGTAGATGCCTTTGTATGGGCGATAGGCGTCCACTGTACTTTCTTTACAAAAGCTGTTATTGAAATCGGAATATAGGTGAGCATAAAAATCGGGAATGTAAAAGTATATAATATCTTTTTTGCATTACTCGTGTATATTCTATTCCACTGTGTCGCCGTCGTTATAGCGCCGATTACAAACATAAGGAGGTAAGCATTTAATGCCACGGTGCCAAATATCTTCAGTATAGGCAGCAGGCTCTGTCCTGTACAGAGCAGATAAATCATTGCGCCAAAGTCCACCACAATCGTTATTCCCGTCAGCACAATGGCCGGCATTATTGACATTGTCATGTCATAGCAGGAGAAATTACCCCGGAACATACCCTTTATCAGCTTTGCGCCGTACCTTCCAAACACCTGATAATAGCCCTTTGCCCATCTAAGGCGCTGGTTCCAGGACTGTTTGAATGTCACCGGCTGCTCGTCGTAGAGCATGGCCTTTGCGCAGTAACCAATCTTCTCCCCATCAATTACGCTTGAAACGGAGAACTGTATATCCTCTGTAAGTAGGAAGAACTTCCAGCCGCACTTTTCCATTATCTCACGGGAGAACACAAACCCGGTGCCGGATACGGCGCAGCTTGTTCCCATGAGCATTCTCGCCCCGTTTAAGTACACAGACTCCCGGAGGAACCACAGGCCATAGCCCGCTGTTATCCAGTTGTCTCCGTAGTTTTTGGAGTTGCGGTAGCTTGTGATTATCTTATATCCCTGGCTGAACGTCTTGTTCATTTCACTTATGTAATTAACATCAAGCACATTGTCGGCATCAAAGACAAAGTAGCCGTCAAAGCCCTCAGGGAAATCCTGCCTGATTTTGCCAAGGAGATAGTCAAGGGCATATCCCTTTCCCACAAGCTCCTTGTTGTTTCTCACATACACCACAGCGCCGGCAGCCTCCGCCACCTTTGCGGTTTTGTCTGTGCAGTTGTCCGCAACGACAAATGTGGTCACAAGCTTACCGGGGTATGTCTGGTGCTTTATACTGTTTATCAGATTTCCAATAACAACCTCTTCATTACGGGCGGAAATCAGCACCGCGTATCTGTGCATCTTCACAATCTTCGGAGAGGCACTTCTGTGCTTTCTCACAAACGGTACGGCCACGTACACGAACTGGTAGAAGTAGCATATAAAAAACACCACTCCAACTATCATGTTAATAAGTAAAATACTTTTCATTTCAGCAGTCTCCAGTGCATATTGCGCCCTAAGCGGGCGTTTATGTATTTTTATAGCTAATCAGCTATTCATATACTCCATTACATCACTTTTAAGCTCTAACCATTTGTCTTCATGCTCAACATAATAAAGCGGACACATTTTTCCGGTCGCGTCATAGTGGCGTATGATGTTTGTCTCGTCAAAATCGCATAAACTACACAGCCAGGCCGTCAGCTTTACAACCGCGTCATAAGACGCCTGTGTGAATTCACCCGTTTCATCGGGATGGCAAACCTCAATGGAAATGGTGTCCCTGTTTCTCTCTGTTGTCGCGGAAGATTTCTCGTCCAGCGGAAGGCACTGTATAATCTCACCCTCGAGACCTACAACGAAGTGGGAATTGACCTCCGTGCCCTCATTGTCATAATAATCCCTGTTATTCTGTGCCGTTGTTCCGGGATTTGCCACATAGTGAATTACCACACTGTTAAAATCCTCCAGCTTTACACAGCGGCGTGAGTCGCAGTCCTCCGGGAGTATCTGCACGTCCACATAGTCCGGCACTTTTGCCTCGGACAGTATGCGTACCTTTTCCTCCGGAGTAAGCACTGTGTCTCCGCCCCGGCCCTTTATAACGGCGACGGCGGTAAGAACAACCGCCACCGTCAGCAGAACCGCGAAAGCGGCAATAACGGCCTGTCTGTTTTTTCTTCTTTTAGGGCGTCCCGGTCCCCTGCTCGTACGCCTCACGGCATAACCAGTGCCACCTTGCATATCCTCTACACCTCTTCCTCAAACACAGCGATGTTTTTCACCGTATTAAAGGAAAGCTGAACTTTAAACAGGTCCCCGTCCACTGTCAGCGACAGCTTTCCTCCCTGCAGTTCTGTAAGGCTGTTGGCAATAGCAAGGCCGAGCCCGCTGCCCTCCGTATTACGTGAGGAATCTCCTCTTGTAAACCTCTCTAACAGCATATCACTGCTTATATTCAGTTTACAACGTGAGATATTCCTAAAAATCATCACTGCCTGCCCGTCTTTTTTCTCCAAATTAACATAAACACGAGTACCGGGCATCGCATATTTACACACATTGTTCATAAGATTATCTAAAACACGCCACATATGGCGGCTGTCTGCCATTACGGTGACCGGCTCCTCCGGCATTGTCACAATCATCTCAAGCTCTTTTGCCTCCAGCCTCTCTTTGTACTCTCCCTCAAGCTGGGCGAGAAATACAGTGAGGCCGCACGGCTCAAGATTTACAGGCATGTTCCCGGTAGACGCCTTAGAGGCCTCAACCAAATCTTCTATTAGTTTTTTAAGCCGTGAGGACTGCCTGTCAAGCACGTCGATGTACCGGCGCATATTCTCATTTTCAGGCTGTTCCTTCTTAATCAGGTCAACGTAGTTAATTATGGACGTGAGGGGCGTTTTTATATCGTGAGATACATTTGTAATAAGCTCTGTCTTGAACCTCTCGCTCTTCATTCGTTCGTCTACTGCCTTTGACATGTTCTCACCGATACTGTTCATGTCCTGGCCGAGCTCCTTAATTTCCCCGAACATGAATTTTGTGTCCACCTGGTAGTCAAAATTTCCCCGGGATATTTCGTCTCCTCCCTGGCTCAGCTTCTTTATTCCGATAAGGCACACCATCACGGCGGGGATAATCGCCACCGTCTTCACAACCCACATTGTTATCCTGTATGGGCCATACCAGCTGTTCACCATGATAAGCTCATAAATTACAAGCAAAAGCAGGATTATGGTGCCTTTCCATATAAGCGGTACATTTTTAAAGCTGTAGCCTATAAACTGGAGTGGTTTTCTCAGTTTCCTGCAAATCCACCTTACAAGCCTGTAGAACATGAAATTCTCACAGAAGCTGCCGGTCTTTATCCGTGTAGCCATACTCATTACATATCCTATGACGAAAAGATAGGTAACTATTCCCATTGCAGCGGTAAGAGCAATGTTGGTAACATTAAGCTGTAAATGCAGTCTCTCAGCAAAAACAAGTATCAGCACCGCCACCATACCCGCGACTACCGCCGTGTGTATCTCCAGCGGTATCTTGTCCACAAGCCGCTTTCTGGGCGTGTCCTTAAACCTCTTATGACCTGCCGCTGACACCAGGTAAACTAAACTGAGCAAAAACAGCACCGCTCCTCCGCAGGCGGCTATAACAGCGGTATATCTGTAGGGATACAGGCTCTCAATAATCGCGGCCTGCTGCCAGTATAAATCTATCTC
>CAJFTV010000163.1 GCA_904420055.1 Candidatus Alloscillospira gallinarum
AATTTGCAAAAGTGTACTTTTACAAACCGGTGTTCAACTGTATAAAAAAACCACCTGGATAATAACTCCAGGTGGTTTTCTCTTACTCTTATTCAGGTTTTCTTTATAAACCTCTCGCCGCATTTTGGACAGGTTATCTGTATTTTGCCCTTGTTTTTCGGTACTCTCAATGTGTTTTTACAGCTTGGGCATTTGAAAAACCTGTAGTTTTTTCTTGCCTTAAGCTTTTCAAAAAACATTTTCACTTTCCGGCGGACGGGCCACCAGAAGCGGAGAAAAACATCATTCTCCCGGCGCCGACGCTCAAAATTCCTTGACAGCAGCCGGAAAAACGCTAAAACAATTATAATGTATGAAATAATGGAAAATACAAGTAAGCCGGTAATGCTTGCGATAAGTCCAAAAATCACGGCCAGGATTAAGAGCAATATGTTGAGCTGGTCCGGTCCGTATCGCCCAATCATAAAATTTCTCAGCCAATTTCTTATCACAAAAAAGACCTCCGGAAAGTATTATACCCCGCCATAAAAGCGAGATATCTGCCTCCGGGCCAAGGCAGGCCGGCGGAAGCGTATTTGACAGGCCCCGTTATACACAAACATACACGGTTCCGTACTTAATCTATGTAGTTGTATTATAGCATTGCCAAATGGTTTTATTTATGTTGTTACAGAATTTTTACAAATCCCGCCCCAAAACTCCGTAAGGAGCGAGCATTCCGGCACAAGCGATGCGTCCATGCTCTCAAATTTCGGAAGCATTTCCTTTATTTCCTCTATCTGGCTGGTCCATATACCACTGTATCCATTAGTATTTACCGGAGGCATATTTGCCTTAAATATTCCAATTTCATACGGCAGGAAGGTATCTATCGTAAAATCCGCGTACTGCTCAAATGGACGTATATACAGCTGTTCCCCGCGCATGACAGTGTCCCACATCTCAAGGGTCTCCTCAGGGGGCGTTCCCCTGAATTTCCAGTCGCGCACCATTCTGCGCAAAAAACGCACCCATTCCCCTTTAAAAAGCGGCGTTCCGTCAGGGTTATCTATCCCGGAGGGCGCGACAAAAATCCGCGCCGCTTTGCCGTACTCCCTCATTATGTCCCCGTTTAAAGCGTGTATGCCCTCGAATATAATTGCGTCTCCGGGGTTTACTTTAAGCGGCCGCACTTCTCCCTCAACCCGCTTTTTCCGTGTAAAATCATATGTTGGTATGTCTATTGTACCGCAGTTGTCTATTATCTCAAAATGGCGCAGGAGCAGCTCAATATCAAGGCATTTCGGAGACTCATAATCTATTTTGCCGTCCGGGGTTTTGGGGGCGGTCTCCCTGTCCACGGTGAGAAAATAATTGTCCATGGATATAACGTGTGTCTCTATCCCCATGCCGTCCAAAACCTTTTCCAGCATTCCCGCCGCTGTTGTCTTCCCCGAGGCCGACGGTCCGGACAGCAGTACTGTCGGCGTGACACTCAAATGCTCCGCCACCTCTGCTGCGCACTTTTTAAGTCTTTGGTCCAAATTGGCGTCACACCGCTGTGCAAACCCCGCAGGGTCTGCTCTCATCTCGTTATTCAGCCTTTCAAGCTCATAAATCATTTAAAAAACCTCAGTTTCATAAAACTCTCTGATGCCTGATTTCCCCCGAATTACCTTTTCGATTCCCTCTATATATTCATATGGGTATTTGGGATTAAAAATCCGCTGAATTTTACCCTTTCCGGCGGCCACAAGCTTTGTGGAACCGCCGCCGCCCATAGACAATATGCTGCAAAGCTCTTCCATTATGAGAATATTGTATAAGCTCTCATATCCCTTTTTTGCCCAGCCCACATTTTCAAACCCTCCGGAGGTATATTTCTGCCGGTAGAGATAATAGGGGGCATATCCGGTGTTCCGCAGGGTCTTAGCGCCGTAGTCCAGCATTGCCCGCACCGCTTCACCTCCGGGTATTTCTGTCCCCTCCAGGGTTATTTTCGTCCCCTTTTTCAGCGACAGGGTATGTATTGTTATGCTCTCAGGGCAAAGCGCCAGCACCTTGTCCACCGTGTATTTAAACCCTTCCGGGCTGTCTGCCGGAAGCCCCGCAATGAGGTCCATATTTATATGCTCAATGCCGGCCTCTCTGGCGATTTCCATAGCTTTGACAACATCGCCGGACGTGTGCCGCCGGCCAATAGCTGTCAGCACCTCGTCCCGCATGGACTGGGGATTTACGCTTATCCTGTCAGCGCCCCGCTTCTTCAAGACGGCGAGCTTTTCAAACGTTATTGTGTCTGGACGGCCCGCCTCCACTGTGTATTCCCGCACATTTTCAAGGTCAAAGCTGTCATTTAGCTTCCCCATCAGCCTGTCAAGCTGCTCTGCCGACAGCGTGGTTGGCGTGCCGCCACCCATATACACGGAAATCACATTAAGCCCCAAATCCGACACCACTTTTGACAGGGCGTCAATCTCAAGGCTGAGGCTCTCCAAAAAAGGCTCTATAAGCTTTACCGATTTCTCTACGCTGTTTGATACAAAGCTGCAATAAGCGCATCGCGTCGGACAAAAGGGTATGCCGATATAAAGGGCAATGTCCCTCTCTTTCAGGCTGTTTTTCGTCCGAAGTCCCATAATCGCAGTATCTTTGCACAGCTGCGCCCGCTCTTCCGATACAAAAAACTCCCGTTTAAGGCGGGACACCGCCCTATCCGCGCTCATTCCTGCCTCTATAAATCCTGTGACTATCTTTCCCGGCCGTATCCCGGTAAGGGCGCCCCAGTCCGGCGTTTTTCCCGTGGCCTCGCTCGCCGCCTTGTAAAATGCCATCTTTATGCACCGCTGCAGTATCCTGTCCCGCTCCAGCTTTCCCGTAAGCTCCAGGTTTCTGGCGCGGGAGTACCCGGTGTACCTGCCGCCGGCACCGTCGTACAGCACCGCCGACGCGGTGGTGTACACCTTCCCCTCCCTAAGGGCAAGGCGCACAGACAGCGTCCCGGCCTCCGCCCGGCCATATACCGGCTTTTCTCCCGGATACATGGTCAGCATCATCTGCTCTGCGGCGTACTTATAGTCACTTCCAACAAGCTCTAAAATCATTTTCCACTCTCGTTTGCAGCGTAATTCATGTAGTAGTTAAAGCGTCGCTCCCGGGAAAGAGTTGTCGTGTCCATATGTCCCGGATATACCTCATATTCCCCCTCAAGAGAGGCAAGCCTCCTGAGAGAGGTCAGTATCACGTTCATGTCGCCGCCCTCCAGGTCTGTCCTGCCGCAGCTGTCACGGAACAGCGTGTCGCCGGAGAACATGGCGTTCTCACATAAAAGCACAACAGAGCCGGGGGAGTGTCCCGGGGTCTCAAGCACGTGAAACTCAAGCCCGCCGACCTTTACGGTGTCCCCTTCCTTATAGAAATTCACCCTGTCGTCGGCCCCAAACTTAAAGGAACTGGGTTTTTCGCCCGGCAAAAATGCATCTTTTCTGTTTACGTACACCGGCGCGCCGGTCTCCTCGCGCACCTCCGGCAGACCCATCTGGTGGTCAAAATGCCCGTGGGTGAGGAAAATCGCCTTTACATGGAGTTTATTCTCCTCCACATAGTCTAAAATAGTCCCGGACTCGTCTCCCGGGTCGATTATGGCACAGTCAAGCGTATTCTCGTCCGTCACCACATAGCAGTTTGTCATAAGCTGTCCAACAGGTATTGTCTTGATAAGCATATTTGTCCTCCATTCCGCCGCCGTGCGGCACAAATAGAAATGAATTTTCCTCAATATCAGATATTATCCGTATCAAAAATCAGTGTTACCGGCCCGTCATTTACCGAGCCAACCTCCATATCGGCGCCGAAAACTCCCGTTTTTACTGAAAATCCGCGGCTGCGGCACTCCTCTGTAAATTTTTCATACAGCGGCTCTGCCACTGACGGCGGCGCCGCGTGGGAAAATCCGGGACGGCGGCTTTTCAGGTCGGCATACAGGGTAAACTGGGAAACCGCGAGAATTTCTCCTCCCACACTGTCCAGATTTAAATTCATCTTCCCATTTTCGTCCTCGAACACCCGCACACCGCATACCTTGTCGGCAAGGCGCCGGGCGTCTTCCTCTGTGTCCCCGGGGCCCACTCCCAAAAGCACGAGAAAACCGCGGCCAATCTCTCCCTCTCTTTTCCCGTCAATGTCCACATATGCAGATTTTACTCTCGTTACCACTGCTCTCATTATTCCTGACCTCTCGTGACTTCCGTAACGCCTTTTATCGAATTTAGCTTTGCCATTGTGGACTTTAGCTCTATGCTGTTTCTCACTCCCAGCACCACCGTGGCAGTGGACATTCCATTGCCCACATCTCTCGCGTTAAAGGAGGTTATTTTCAGGTTTGCGGAGTTTAAAACCATGGCAATATCCATAACAAGTCCGCTCCGCTCCTTTGCCGTTATATGGATTGCCGTCGTGTACTTTTCGCTGTCGGTGTTTGCCCATTTTACATTTATCCAGCGGTCTTTTTCCTCCGGATTTGAAACTGAACGTATATAATTTTTGCAGTCCCGGCGGTGAACGGATACGCCGAACCCGCGGGTAATAAACCCAACAATGTCGTCTCCGGGCACTGGAGTGCAGCACCTTGAAAACTTTACAAGGCAGTTGTCCACTCCCTCCACCACTATTCCGTGAACCGGGTGCTCTTTCTTTGGGGCGGGCTTTGGCTGCTGCTGGGTCAAAACCGTTTCAAGGTCGCTCTTTTTCGCCTTTTCAATTGTCCGGAGCTCCTCACGGATTTTATTCACGGATTTCTGGGCCGAGGCTCCACCGTAGCCTATGGCGGCAAACAGGTCGTCAAGATTCGGATACGCTACACGCTTTAAAATCCGTGGCAGGTTTTCGTCGTTTGTCACGTCCTGCATCGGTATCCCGGCCCTGCGGAGCTCCTCCTCAAACATGGCTTTTCCGTGCTCAATATTCTCCTCACGGCGTTCCTTTTTAAACCACTGGCGTATCTTGTTGCGGGCCTCAGGGCTCTTCACTATTTTAAGCCAGTCGCGGCTGGGTCCGCGGGAGGCGTTGGAGGTTATTACCTCCACAATGTCGCCGTTTTCCAGTATCTGCGTAAAGGGCACAATTCTGCCGTTTACCTTTGCTCCCGTCATTCTGTTTCCGATGGCGGAGTGGATATTATACGCAAAGTCAATCGGCGTTGCCCCGGCAGGCAGGTTTATAACGTCGCCCTGCGGGGTAAAGACGAACACCTCGTCTGAGAACATGTCTGTCTTAAGCTCTTTGAAAAAGTCCTGCGCGTCGCTCTCCTGCTGTGTCTCAAGGAGACGGCGTATCCAGGCAAATTTTTCCTCGTCCCCGGTTCCCTTTATACCCTGCTTATATTTCCAGTGGGCGGCAATGCCGTATTCCGCCGTCTGGTGCATCTCCCATGTTCTTATCTGCACCTCAAACGGTATCCCTTCTGTTCCCAGAACTGTAGTATGGAGGCTCTGGTACATGTTGGGCTTCGGCGTGCCGATATAGTCCTTAAAGTGGCCGGGTATTGGACGGTACATGTCGTGTATATAGCCCAGCACGTTGTAGCAGTCGGCAATGTCGTCCACAATTACCCTGAAAGCGTACAGGTCCAGCACCTCGTCAAAGGTCTTATTCTGGCTGTACATCTTCCTGTAAATGCTGTATATGTGCTTTATGCGGCCGTAAACTGTACATTTAATTCCGTTTTCCGCCAATCGCTCCGTTATTTTGGTCTGCACATTGTCAAAAAACGTCTCATTCTGCTCTTTTTTCTTCTTAAGGCCCTCGGCTATTGCCTTGTACCCTATGGGGTCGAGAAACTGGATAGAGCGGTCCTCCAGCTCCCATTTAAATTTTTGCATGCCGAGCCGGTGCGCAATAGGAGCATAAATCTCCATGGTCTCAAGGGCCTTTTCCCTCTGCTTCTGCTCAGTGTGATACTCAAGCGTCCGCATGTTGTGCAGCCGGTCGGCCAGCTTTATTATAATTACCCTTATATCCTTTGCCATTGCAAGGAGCATCTTCCGGAAGTTCTCCATCTGCTCCTCTTCCTTGCTTGTATAGGTAACACGGGTGAGCTTTGTCACGCCCTCAACTATCTCCGCCACATCTTTCCCGAAGAGCTTTTCAATCTCCTCATGGGTGGAGCCTGTGTCCTCTATACAGTCGTGGAGAAGCGCAGCGATCACCGACTCCTCGTCAATGCCCATCTCGGCAATTATCTTTGCAGCCGCCAGAGGGTGGGTTATATACGGCTCACCTGATTTTCTCTTCTGCCCGTCGTGGCATTTATATGCATAGTCAAAGGCCCGTCTTATATTCTCCAGGCTCGCCGAGGGCATGTTTTTCCTGACTGTATCCTCGAAGTCCTTATACAGTTTCTCAAGTTCTTCTGTCATATCCCTGTCATATCCTTTCAGAAGATTCCCCCGCCTTACCTGCTTCAGTCCGCCTCAGTGTGATATCTTATGTCCGACAGCAGCAGCTGTACGCTCTGCCTGCCTCTGAAATCATTTATCTGGGGCTGGAAAGCAACGTCAACCCTGTCGCCGGGATAGACTCCCAGCTCCTCGGCCCGCCTTGAAAAGAAAATCCCCTCAAAGCTCTCGCCCAGCTTCCTTATTTTCACCTTGGTGTGCGCTCCGCCTCCCACGGGAATAAGGCTTATAAGGTCGGCGCTTTTTATACACATAACCGGAGGCGGGTTTCCATTCCCATATGGCTCCAGCGACCTCTCCGCAGCCTGTAGGTTTTCAATGGACAAAAGCCCCGGCTTTATCACCTCAAAGTCTACTGCAAGGGTGGGCTCAGGCGGTATTTTCACCAGATTGCTGTAGTATTCCCTGAGCCGTCTGGTAAATTCCGGTATGTTTTTCTCAAGTATGGTTATTCCCGCAGCCATCTCGTGGCCGCCGAAATTTATAAGCAGGTCAGAGCATGCCTCCAGGGCGTGATAAAGCTGAAAGCTTCCAAAGCTCCGGCAAGAACCCCGGCCCACGCCGTCGTCGTCCACGCATATCATCACCGTGGGCAGCCGGTGCACCTCCGCAATTCTGGCCGCCACAATGCCCATAACGCCCTGATACCAGCCCTTTTTTGCGAGAACTATCGGCCCCGGCACCTTCTGCGTCAGAAGCATCTCCGACGCCTCGTCGTATATATCTCCAACAAGCTGACGGCGCTCATCGTTCAGGCGGCAAAGCTCCGCCGCCATGTGTGCCGCCGTCTCAGGATCATGTGTCATGATAAGGTCCACCGCGAGCGTGGGAACACCCATTCTCCCCGCCGCATTGAGCCGCGGCGTCAGCGCAAAGCCCACAGAACCGGTATTAATTCTCTTCCTGTCAAGACCAGTCTCCTGCAAGAGCCTGCGCAATCCCGGCCGCTTCGTCTTTGCAAGGGCGGCAAGACCCGCCGCCACAAACGTGCGGTTCTCCCCGCTGAGGGTCATGACATCTGCCACCGTCCCCATAGCCACAAGCTCTATATACCTGTTAAAAATCTCAGAAAACCGCTCTCTCCCCGCAAGGGCGCACACAAGCTTAAACGCCACGCCTACCCCGGCGAGATTTTTATTTGGGTATGTGCAGTCCCGCCGCTTCGGGTCCACAATAGCGACGGCCTCCGGCAGCACCTCTTTGCACTCGTGATGGTCGGTTATAACAACATCAATTCCAAGGGACGCAGCATGCTCAGCCTCCACTATTGCGGTTATGCCGCAGTCCACCGTAACTACAAGGGTTACATTCTTTGCGGCAAATCCGTCAATCGCCGCGGTGTTGAGCCCGTAGCCCTCGTCAAGGCGTCCCGGTATGTATATACCGCAGTTAAGCCCCTCTCCCCTGAGGAAGTCCGCCACTGTGCAGCTTGATGTCATGCCGTCAACGTCATAGTCTCCAAACACAACAACATTTTCCCGGCGGTCAATTGCGAGCTTTATGCGCTCTACCGCCTTATCCATATCTTTAAGAAGAAAAGGGTCGTGCACCTTACTCATGCCGCAGGCCAGCACCTTTTTAGCCTCATCGGGGTCGGTAATCCCCCTTGACGCCAGAATAACCGCCACCAGCGGATTGAACCCACTGTGCACAAGCGCCACCGCTTTTTTTCTGTCAAACCCTTTTACCTGCCATTTACTGAACTTCACTGCCGGCCCTCACCTGCCCTTCACTGTCGTCTGTATAAAAACATTCTTTAAAATATAATTATATCAAACAAACGACAAATTAACAACTGCAAACGGCGCTTATATGTGTATTTTTATCAGTCCGATATCTCTCTGTACATCGCCGGGGCATCAGCTTTGCCGGCGTATTCGTTTATGCTCTCCACCCGGACCTTTAAAACCCGCGCTCCAAACTGTATTTCAATTGTGTCCCCTACCTTTACGGTATAAGACGCCTTTGCAGGTTTTCCGTTTACGGAAACCTTTCCCCCGTCGCACGCCTCCGCCGCGACAGTTCTGCGCTTAATTAAACGCGATACCTTTAAATATTTATCAAGTCTCATGCTTGACCTCCAGCTTTTCCCCGGCAATTTCGCCGGCTTTCTCAGCGGGGGCACAGCCCCGCCCGCAAAGAAGTACGGCACGGTAAACACCGTGCCGCATTTAAAAAACTAATCTTATTTCGCAACTGCGTCCTTGAGCTCCTTGCCGGCTTTGAACTGAGGAATCTTTGACGCCGGGATTTCAATTGTCTCCTTAGTTCTGGGGTTGCGGCCTGTTCTCGCTGCGCGCTCCTTGACATCAAACGTGCCAAAGCCTATAAGCTGTACTTTCTCGCCGGCGGCAAGTGCCTCGGAAATTGTATTCAGTACTGCTGTGAGAGCCTTCTCGCTGTCCTTCTTGGAAAGACCGGTTGACTCTGCTACCTTTGCTACGATATCTGACTTTTTCATTGTATATCCTCCATTTTTTCTAACGCCTTCCGGCGAAGTTTAACTTTACTTGTTTTCCCGCTCTTTTCCCTTTTCATAGAGCTCGTCCATCTGGGAGAGTGTCATCTCAGATAAGATTTTACCCTCTTTCCCGCTCTCTAATTCAACATATTCAAAGCGGGATATAAATTTATCACAGGATTTTCCCAGCGCGACCTCCGGGTCAATTCCCATGTGGCGCGCAACATTTACAGCCGAAAACAGCAGGTCGCCCAGTTCTTCCTCGGTGCCCACGCCGCTGTTTACCGCTTCAGACAGCTCAGTGAGCTCCTCTGCAAGCTTGTCCATGGCACCGGACACATCAGGCCAGTCAAACCCCGCCTTTGCAGCCTTTTTCTGTATCTTCTCCGCGCGCCAGAGCCCCGGCAGGCTCTTTGCCACGGCCTTCAGGGAGTCCGTCACCGTATCCTGATGCTTCTCGACCCGCTTGATGTCCTCCCAGTTTTTAAGGACATCGCCCGAGCTGCTGACTACTGTGTCTCCAAATACATGGGGGTGGCGAAGAATGAGCTTTTTGCACACCATGTCCGCCACATCGTCCAAATCAAATCTCCCCGCTTCTTCCTCCATACCGGCGTGGAAAACCACCTGCGTAAGCACGTCGCCCAATTCCTCGCACAGATGTTCGGGATTCTTCTCATCAATGGCCTCAATTACCTCGTACGTCTCTTCGAGAAAATTGCGCTTTATGCTCTCGTGGGTCTGTTCCGCGTCCCAGGGGCAGCCCCCGGGCGCACGCAGTACGGCGACAAGCTTTTTAAGGTCGTAGACGTTGTATTTGTTCTTGTTTTCAAAATCTACCATACTTTCACCTTTTCCGCAAGTATAATTTCAAATATAATCAAATAATTAATAAAATATATGCATTTTTCATTTTAAACGCAGGACCTTTGCTATTTTTTCTCCCTTTGGCAGCAGCATTACGTCCTCTTTTGACAGAGCCCCGGTCACGATTATAAGCACGGCGTAAATCACCACAGCCACCACAATGGCCGCGCCCATGCAAACCGCCATATACATTCTGCTTCCGCTTCCCGATGCGCCTGTCACCATGTCAATCAGCCCATAGCAGCCCCATGCGCCTGCCCCCATAATGGCCGTGCACAGAAGGGGCTTTAAAAATGCTTTCAGCATTGCCGGCTTTCCCTTGGCCTTTGTCATAATTATAATGATATTTGCCACGGATATAAAGCCATAGCACATCATGGTGCTCACCGGGGCGCCGATTATGCCAAGTCCCGTATGTCCCACGAGTATATAAGTCGTCGCAATCTTCAAGACGCCGCCCAACGGCAGGATAACCATGGACATGCGCTCATATCCGTTTGCCTGGACAATAGCCGTGGTCACAAGCTGGAGACACACAAAGTATGAGGCTATTCCCATAAGCGCCATTATCATGGGTCCCTGGGCGTCCTCCATGCCGTAAAACACCTGGTAAATGGGCTCCGCCAGCACCGTGAGCCCTACTCCCGCAGGCAGCGCAATAAGGTTCATGACCTTTATTGACGACCCCATGACCTCTGCTGACTGTGAATACTTTTTCATGGCTATTGCCGCGGCAACGGCCGGCACCACACTCACGGAAATAGGTGTTATAAACGCCGCCGGGAAATTAAAAAGAGTTATGGTTTTTGAATATACTCCATAGAGGTCCTTTGCCACCTCATTTGTAAGTCCCGAGGCCATAAGCTGGGACAATATGAGCTTTGTATCTATTATTGTAATGAGGTTAAAAAGCGACGAGCCCAACGTGACGGGTATGCTCAGCTTTAAAATATCTTTGAGGGTCCGGCTGCTTGTAAGGGTGGAGGAATCTGTTTCCACCAGTTCATAGGAGTTATTTTTTATGGCCCTGCTCTTATACCTTGCGAGAATTGGTATGGAAATTGCAAGCCCCACAACCACACCGGAGATAGCTCCCGCCGCCACAAGAGAGGAGGGCATGCCCGCCTTGAGCATCGCGTAGGCAATTATAAGCCCCACCACAAGCTTGCAGGCCACCTCCGCAATCTGTGAGATGGAAGTGGGCACCATGTCCCCGTGCCCCTGTGAAAATCCCCTGTAAACAGCAATCACACAGCACAGAAATACCGCCGGTGAAATCATTCTTATGGACGGGGCCGCGGCCGGGTCCTCCATAAAGTTTGCCAGAGGCTGGGCGAACACAAACATAATTATGGACGTCACGGCCCCGATAATGGCAAAGGTGGGCATTGCCACAGAGAAAATTTTTCTGGACTGGCTCACCCGGCCGGTGCTTGTTGCCGCCGACACCATTCTGGATATGGCCACCGGCACGCCTGCCGTGGAAATTGTGAGAAGCAGCGAATATATGTTGTACGCTATATTAAAGTCCGTTATAGCGGAGTTATCTAAGATGTTGTACAGCGGGAGCTTGTATATTCCGCCTATTATTTTTACAATTGCCACAGTGGCGGCCAAAATAGCCGCACCGTGGAGAAAGTTCTGTCTCTTTGCTGACAATACTGTCCCTTCCTTTCTTTTCAGCCGCAACAGCGTACCTGGTCTTCTGTTTCAGTATATTCGGTCCATGTCCCAAATATTGACCCGTTATTCTGTCTGCCGGCTGCCAATACTCAGCAATATACAGGCGCCTCCGTTAACATAAAGTATGTGGAAAAACCTGTGGAAAATGTGCAAAACTGTGTGTTTTCGGGCATTCTTCGCCGCGAAAACAGGTTATTTATAATTTACCGGCACTATTTTTCTCTATTCATTTGTATGCGGTTATTCATATTTTCCGCTCTTTTTTCTGCAGTCTTATGTCCCTGCCGTAAAACCGCAGAACCTCATACTCTCCCTCAAGCCGGGAGGCAATCTGTGCCGAGTACCTCGTACGGATTTCCTCAGCCGGAAGGTTTGTATTAATAACCGTTTTTCTGCCGGACACAAGCCGGGTGTTTATGAGCTCATAAAGTGCGCTCACCGTAAAGGCCGTGGTCATCTCTGTTCCAAGGTCGTCCAAAATGAGCAGGTCGCAGTTTAAATACCGCTTTATTGTGGATTTGGCAGTGCCAAGGTCATCGTCCCGGTCAAATTTCTCCGCCTCAAAATTTGAAAACACGGCTCCGGCGGTGTCATACACCACCGAATACCCCTTGTCCGCCACAACACCTGCAATACAGGCGGAGAGATATGTCTTGCCAAGCCCAGGGTCACCTGTCATCAGTATGTTGTCGGACTTCTCCCCGAACTCCTGGGCGTATCTCCTGCAGTATGCGTAGACAATCCGCATAAAGTCCCTGTCTGACATGCCCGTGTCCGGGTCCTTTGCGTCGTCATACCACTGTAGGGAAAAAAGCTCAAACCGCTCCTCACCCCGGCGCAGACTGCTCAGCTCCCTCGCCTGCTCCTTTTTATACTCCTCCATTAGGCACCGGCAGGGGGTCGTGTCCTTAAAGCCCGTGTCATGGCATTCACTGCACATATATCTCTCGTCCAGATAGTCAGGCGGATATCCCGCCTTTACTATCTCCTCCCGCCTTCTGGCCTGAAGGCGCAGGTTTTTTCCCTGCACCTCCTCCACTGCCCGCTCCGGGTCATCACCGCCGGCAAGGGCAATACTGATTACCTCCGCCATTGTGGCGCGGATTTCCTCGTCTATTTCCTGTACCCGGGGATTTTTTCCGTACACCTCTTCCCGGCGGCGGCGCAGGGCCTCTTCATTTTTTTCCTTTTTATACTTCAGGGCGTCTTTCGCCCGGGCAAGTATTTTTCCGTCCAGAGCCATAATTATCTCCATTCCGGCACTGTCACAAAACTGCCGTCCTATTCTCCCATGCGCTCAATGAGCTTTAAAAGCCGGCTCGCTTCCTCTGCAGAGGGCGCCTTTGTCTTTTTTTCCGGCTCCGCTTTTCTCACCCTGCGGGCAGTCCCCCTGACAGTGTCTCCCGCCTCAATCTCCGGGAGGGTGTGCAGTCCCTTCTCGTGCCAGTTTATAATTATTTTGTCCATATATCTGAAATTCATCTCATGTATGCGCTCAATAGTCCTGTCATAGGCGAGTTTTATGGCCTCAGGTGAAAAGCCCATACTGAGCCAGCTTTCCACATACTGCTTTTCAGAGGCCACAAGCTCTCTGCCGTATATCTGCAAAATTCTCTTTATGTCCCCCTCGGCAGTCTGATAGCTCTCCTGCCGCCTTATATAGTCCTCCGCTTTCTCAAGAGTGTCTATGCCGTTTTCTTCCCACACAGCCGCCATCTTCTCCATTACGGACATTCTCAGCCTGCGGCCGGGTCCGTGCTTTCTGCGGGTGTCAGCCTTGTAAAACTGGGCAAGCTGCAAAATTACCTCCGCCGGCAGCTTTTTCGTCCTGTATATGCGCAAAAGCGCGGCAAGGTCCTCCCCTGAAAACGCATATCCGAAAAGCTTCTCCGTCTCCTGGGCCATCGCGGCAAAGACCCGGTCCTCCATCGACGCGGCGAGCTCCTCGCCTCCGCCAGAGGGGCACTCCGTCTCCTCTGTTCCCAAAAGCCCGGCGGAGCACAGCGCGGCCACTGCCTTCTGTACGGAAAACAGGTCCAGTCCCGTAGCCCCGGCAATCCCCTCGTCGGAAATGTCACCAAAGCGCACAGCACACAGATACACCATGGCCGCCTTCGGGTCTTTCATGCTGATTATGGCGTCGATGTCCTGTTCTTTAATTGCAACCGCCTGAAATCCCGGGCGAAATATCCTGCCCACAGACCTGTCCCTCCTTTAAGATGGCATAAAGTTCCGGAGATATTATAACAGCATTATCCCCTGCGGGCAACGCATAAAAAATTAATTTTCCGTGTACAATTTAAATTTCTCATATACAACCGGCCCCAATTATGGTATTATGTAGGATACCGAACATATGGGGCCGGGCAGTTCAGGCCTTTGTTTAAGTGTTTTCTGCCGTCAGGCGGCACTGGTGCTTGCCTGGGGGTTTTCAAAAGTCCTGAAGAAGAAAATTATAAAAGCCTTGCCTATACCTACATTATATAAAATATAAATTATTTATCTGATTTGAGGTTTTTTAAATGTTGGAGATACTCTCTCCCGCAGGCAGCGGAGAGGGCGTTATCGCCGCCGTGCAGAACGGTGCAGACGCCGTATATCTGGGCTTCGGTGACTTTAATGCCAGAAGAAACGCGAAAAATTTCACAGAGGAAGAGTTCCGCCGCGCCGCCGAATACTGCCGGTCAAGGGGCGTAAAGATATATGTTACCATCAACACCCTTGTCTCCGACAGAGAGATGGAGACGGTCGTTCAGCACGCAAAAATTGCGGGCAGATACGGCGCAGACGCCATAATAGTCCAGGACCTGGGGCTTATACAGGCAATACGTCAGGTCCTGCCTGAGATGCCGCTGCACGGCAGTACACAGATGAGCATACACAACTTAGAGGGGGTCAAGATGGCCGCTGCCATGGGGCTTTCAAGGGTTGTGCTGGCGCGGGAGCTTTCCCGCCCCGAAATTGAGTATATCTGTAAAAATTCCCCCATTGAGATTGAGGTTTTTGTCCACGGCGCGCTGTGTATGTGCTACTCCGGGCAGTGCTATATGAGCTCTGTCATAGGCCGCAGAAGCGGAAACCGGGGGCTGTGTGCCCAGCCATGCCGCCTGAGATACGAGACCGGGGCCCACGGAAGCGACTATCCCTTGAGCCTTAAGGACAACTGCCTTGTACGCCACCTCTCCGAGCTTGAGGACATGGGCGTGGCATGCGTGAAAATTGAGGGCAGAATGCGCAGGCCGGAGTACTCAGCAATTGTAACGGGCATATATTCCCGGGCCGTCAGAGAGAAGTCCATGCCAAAGGCGGAGGAGCTGCGCCAATTAAGGGCAGCCTTTTCCCGGCAGGGATTTACCGACGGATATTATACCGGTCATTTGGGAAAAGACATGTTCGGTATTCGCACGGAGGAGGACAAGGACTCTCAGTCCGCGCTGTTCTCCGCAGCCAGAAAGGGTTATTTAAACGGTGAGTTTCAGCGGGTTCCCGTGGATTTTATCGGCCTTGCAAAAGCCGGCGCCACGGCCAAGCTTCTCGCTCAGGACGACAGGGGCAACACCGCCGCGGCGGAGGGGCTTATCCCCGAAAAGGCCTTCAACCGGGAGCTCACCTCCACGTCGTTTAAAACACAGCTCCACAAGACAGGCGGCACCCCCTTCGTCTGCCGCAGTGTAAAATGTAAGGTTGAGCCGGGTCTCAGCCTTCCCATGTCCTCAATAAACGAGATGCGGCGTCAGGTGCTGTCGGACATATTTAAAAAGCGACGGGATTTCCTCCACGGCCCGGAGTATGAGCTTTCTGACTTTGTGCACGTGCCGAACTCCGCCGTGGCGCCGGAGATTACCGTCTCGGTTATGAGCGGACGGCAGCTTTCCCGGGATATGGTGGACTTAAAGCCGGCCGTGCTCTATATCCCCATGGAGGAGGTTCCCGGCTGCAGCGAGGCTATTGGGGCGTTCATGGAAAACGGCGTCACACGCGTGTGTGTGACAGTACCCAGGATTATACACGACGGGGAGCGGAAAAAGGCCGCACGGCTTCTGGACGAGGCGCGCTCTTTCGGTATAAGCGAGGCCCTGGTGGGAAATATCGGCCACCTGCTCTTTGTATCCAAGCGCGGTTTTCGCCTCCGCGGAGACTTCGGCCTCAACATATTCAACTCCCGCTCACTGGAGGTAATACGTGAGCTTGGGCTCTTATCCGCAACGCTTTCTTTTGAAATGCGCCTGGAGCAGATACGCGATGTTTCAAAAGCGATTGATACAGAGATAATAACATATGGGCGGCTTCCCCTTATGGTAACGGAAAACTGCATTGTAAAGTCGTCCCTCGGCACCTGCTCATGTGACAATTTCACCGGGATAACCGACAGAATGGGCGCTAATTTTCCTGTCATGCGGGAATTTGGGTGCAGAAATACTGTTTTTAACTCTCAGAAGCTGTTTTTAGCGGACAAGCAGGCAGACACCGACCGTCTTGGCCTGTGGGCCACCCGTCTGTCCTTTACGACGGAAAACAGCCGTGAGTGTGTGGCGGTTTTGAAGCGGTACATGAGCCTTGGCGATTACGAGCCGGCGGGGAAAACCCGCGGCCTGTACTACAGAGGTGTGGAATGAGCATTATACTTGCCTCAGCCTCTCCCCGGAGAAGGGAGCTTTTAAAAATGCTGGGTATTGAAGATTTTAAAATTATCCCGGCTCCCGCAGAAAAGCCGCTCTCACAGGGCGATACAGGTAAAGCCGTGGAGAACACCGCCATTGACAAGGCAATGCAGGTAAAGCGCCTTGCCTCTCCAGGGGACATTATAATTGCCGCGGACACCGTTGTGTGCATAGACAATATGGTTCTGGGCAAGCCGAAAGACGAGCGCGAAGCATTTGAAATGCTGTCATCTCTCTCCGGCCGGAGCCACTTTGTTTACACGGGCGTAGCCGTAATTTCAGGAGATTACAAAGACGTCCGCTCTGAAAAGACAGAGGTATTTTTTAAAGCCATGACCCCCCGGGAGATAGAGGAGTATATTGCCACCGGCGAACCTATGGACAAGGCCGGGGCTTATGGAATACAGGGCAGGGGCGCCGTATTTATATCGGGTATACGGGGAGATTATTTTAATGTTGTCGGACTTCCCGTATCACTTCTGTGGGACATGCTAAAGCCCTTAAAGCCGGAGGGGCTCCTCTGACGCCCGCCTGTTTTTAAACTGCGCCTTACCCATCTTATTTTCAGTAACTGACACATGGAGGCTTCATTGTGAAGAAACTTTTTTCCAAAAAAGCCATAGTAGCTGTTATAATTGCCGTTTTAATAGCCGCTTCAGCTTTGGCGGCAGTGCTCGCAGGGGGCTCCGGCTTCCTCTCGACGGGCCTTGAAACTATTTTTTCACCGTTTAAATCTGCCGCAGCTTCAGTTGCGGAGGTGTGTGAAAACCTGTACGGCTACATGTACGAATACGACAGTGTGGTAAAAGAAAACGAGGAGCTGCGCGCCCAGGCGGCCGGCGCCGGAGAGAGCGAGAGAGAAATCGCCCTTCTTGAAGCCGAAAACGAACGCCTAAGGGAGCTGCTTGATTTCGGCAGCCGCCACTCCGACTATGTTTTCAGTCCCTCAGCTGTTATTTCCTGGAGCTCTTCAAACTGGGACTCATATTTTACAATAAACTCCGGCTCTGCCAATTCTGAGGTCGCAGTGGGAGACTGCGTGATAACCTCCAGCGGCGCTATTGTGGGCGTGGTCACAAGTGTGGAGGCCACCACAAGCACCTGCCGCTCAGTTATTGATACGGGATTTTCCGCCAGCGTAACACTGTCAAACTCAGGCTCCACGGCCTCTGTGAGCGGGGACTATTCCCTCATGCGTTCCGGCACTTTAAAGCTGGAGTACTTTACAGACAGCAATAAAATACTCACCGGAGATGCCATTCTCACCTCCGGACAGGGCGGCAGCTATCCCCCGGGTCTCCTTGTGGGGTATGTCTCGTCCATAAACACCGGCTCTGACGGCCTGTCCCAGTACGCCGTTATAACTCCGGCAGCCGAGCTTGACAGCGTTGTTGACGTGTATATAATCACTGACTACGCCATAGGAGAGTAATTTTCACAGATTGTAAGGAGATTTCGCCGTGTTCAGGAAGATTGAGCGTACCACAGTTATGAATATTCTCCGCTGCGGGCTTTTCCTCGTTGTCCTGTACCTGATACAGGGCGTTATCCTGCCGTGGTTTTCCTTCGGCTGGACACCGCTCCTCTTTGTGCCGGCGGCAGTGGGCATAGGTCTTTTCACCGACAGCGGCACAGGCGCGTTTTTTGGCCTCTTTGCCGGTATATTCTGTGACTTTGCACTTTCCCGGCCAACTATAATTTTTACTCTCGCACTTACTCTTGCAGGACTTCTTACAGGATACCTTGGCGACACGGTTATCTCAAAGAGATTTGTGCCGTATGTCTCGCTCTGTCTTGTATTTCTGCTGGCGGCGTGGTTTATCCAGGTCTTTCCACTCCTGTTTTTCAGAGGGGCAGCCATTCAGGATATGCTTCCCTCGGCCATTTTGCAGCTTATTACAAGCCTTATCTGCGCGGCCATTATGTACCCCGTTTTGAAGCGGCTGGCGCGGAAGATGATGAGAACCTAAAGAAAGGATATCACGATGAAGAAACTGGTAAGGACAGGCAGAATAGCGGCTCTCTTTTTAATAGTTGGCGTTGTCCTTTTTATCTATATAACAAAGATGTATCAGCTTCAGGTTATTGAGGGGGGCAGCCCCGTAATAACAGCTATCGACACAATCACCACGACGGAGACTATCCCCGCCGCCAGAGGCGACATACTTGACCGCAACGGCACCGTGCTGGTGTCAAGCGAGCCGTCCTATGACATAAAGCTGTCCCGCAGCATTCTGATAGAGCGGGAAGACTCCAATGAAATTCTTCTCGCCCTCACAGCGGCGGCAGAAGAAAAAAATGTCAGCTATACCGACACCTTTCCAATTACAAAGACCGCACCCTTTGAGTACCTGAACGATATGACCGACACGCAGAAGTCATATCTATCCCAGTATCTTGAGTATTTCGGACTTGAGGAGGATATTTCCGCCTCAGACCTGTTCGTATGGCTTAAAGACCACTACGGCATCGACTACAGTATTCCCATAGAGGACGCAAGGACCATAATAGGCCTGCGGTACGAGCTTGAAATCCGCGTCGTCATAGGCATGGACGAATACGTCTTTGCTGAGGACGTGTCCCCAGACTTTGTCTCGGTTTTAGAGGAGATGAATCTGCCCGGCGTGTCCGTGGCGCTCTCCACCACCCGTGTGTACAACACCGAATACGGTGCCCATCTCCTCGGCTATATCGGCCAGATGAACCCAGAGGAATATGAGGTCTACTCCGAAAAGGGCTACAGCATGAATGCCTACGTTGGAAAAACCGGCGTAGAGCAGGCATTTGAGGAGTATCTCCACGGGGAAGACGGCCTGCAGCGGGTCACCCGCTCGGCGGATACCGGCGCCATTGTGGAGACAGAGGTCATATCCGAGGCAAGTCCCGGCCAAAATGTATATCTCTCAATTGACATCGGCATACAGCAGACGGCGGAGCGGTCTCTTGAGGAAAACATAGCCGAGATGAACAACGCCCGCGGCGAGGAGGAGGAAAAAATTTCCGGAGGTGCGGTCGTTGTGGAGTCGGTCAAAGACGGGCAGACCCTCGCTCTGGCCTCTTATCCCACATACGACCTGGACTCATTTTTCAGCGACTACACAGACCTTGCAAACGACCCTGACAACCCCCTGTTTAACCGGGCAACAATGGGAACTTATAACCCCGGCTCCGTGTTCAAAATGGTCACCGCTTACGCGGGGCTGTCAGCGGGAATAATAGACGAAAACACCACCGTTTACGACACGGGAGTATACACAAAATACCCCGACTACCAGCCCGCCTGCTGGATATACCACACAACCGGCGGCGGCCACGGCACAGTGAACCTTAACCGGGCCATTGGCGTTTCCTGCAACTACTACTTCTACTCTCTGGGCGACAGTCTGGGAATAAACGCCATAACAAATGCCGCGGAGAAATTCGGCTTCGGCCAGTCCACAGGAATAGAGATAGGCGACGCCTCTGGGGTTGTTGCATCTGCGGATTATAAAAATGACGTCATAGGTGAACAGTGGTACGCAGCTGATACTCTCATAACGGCAATAGGTCAGGGCTACAGCATGTTCACTCCCGTGCAGCTTGCAAATTACACCTCTACCATTGCCAACGGCGGCACTATAAACAAAATGACACTTTTAAACTCGGTAAAGAGCGCCGATTACTCAGAGACGGTTTACACACAGACCGCAGAAATCCTCTCACAGCTTAACAGCGGTTCCGACGCCGAAATCCTCAGCCTTCTCAGGCAGGGCATGGAGACAGTGGCATCAGAGGGCACCGCCGCAAGCTACTTCAGTGACTACGGCGTAAAAATAGCCTGTAAAACCGGTACGGTTGAGTCGGACGCCTCAGCAAACACCAACGGCGTGTTCGTATGCTACGCACCGGCCGACGACCCGGAAATTGCCATCTCCATCGTTGTGGAAAAGGCGAGCTCCGGCGCAATGCTCATGAATATCGCAAAGGATATCCTCGATTATTACTTTTACGGCCGTGTTTACGACGTAAATACCACTGGAGAAAACATTTTTGTACCATAATTGCAAATTTCGGCACAATTTTCCTTGCAAAAATGCTTAACTTTGTGTATAATTTATAATCTAAGGAGTATAGCGGAGGTGACCCATGGGTAAAGTTATTGTCGTTGCGTCGGGTAAGGGCGGAACCGGTAAGACTACCGCAGTGGGTGCCATATCTTCATGTCTCGGTGCACTGGGCCACAAAACCCTGTGCATTGACTGTGATATGGGGCTCCGCAACCTTGATATAACACTTGGAATGTCAGACTTTACCGTGTCTGATTTAAGCCATGTGCTCAGCGGCACTGCCGCGCTGGACGAGGTGGCTGCACCTCACCCGGAAATAGAAAACCTATGGTTTCTCTCTGCCCCCGCCGTCCCGTTTTCAGGCGAGGGCGAGGATATGAAAATCCTCACAGATGAGGCGAGGGAAAAATTCGACTTCTGCATACTTGACGCTCCTGCCGGACTTGGCTCCGGATTTGCTCTGGCCGCAGCCGGTGCGGACATGGCAATTATTGTTACAACGGGGGATTTGTCGAGCCTGCGGGACGGACAGGCCGCCGCTGACAAGCTGCGTCAGCTCGGACTTTCAGACATACGCCTTTTGGTAAACAGGGTGCGCCCCCGGGCGCTTCGGCGCATGGAGACCACAATCGACGATATGATTGACTCCGTCGGTGCGCAGCTTATCGGCGTTGTGCGGGAGGACCGGCACGTCGGAGATTCGGCCAACAGGGAAATTCCTTTGGTTCTCTTCTCACAAAAAGGAGCCTGCACCGATTTCCTGCAAACGGCGCGGCGTATCTCCGGGGAGAGCTTACCCATAAAATTTTAACGGCAGGACACTTATTAAGATTAAGTTTTATATACACCGACAGGAAGAAGATAATGATACACCGGCGCACGGCGCCGGGGAGGAGGTCATCACATGGAAATTGCATTGCTGGCACACGACAGAAAAAAAGAGCTCATGGTACAATTTTGCATTGCCTATTGCGGTATTTTATCCGGCCACTCTATCTGTGCGACTAACACAACCGGCAAACTTGTTTCCGAGGCCACTGGTTTGCCCGTAAACCTCTACCTGTCCTGCAAGCAGGGTGGAAATCAGCAAATAGGCGCGAGAATAGCCTACAACGAGATTGACCTGGTACTGTTTTTCTGCGACCCCGATCAGGGCGATATTCTCACAGACGTAAATGAAATCGCCCGGCTCTGCGACAAGCACAACGTCCCATTCGCATCTAACGTAGCCACCGCTGAGGTCCTGATTCAGGGCCTCAAGCGCGGTGATTTGGATTGGCGTGATATAGTCAACCCGAAGAAAAAATAAACTTACCTTTGCATTGACCGGGGAAGAGTAAGGTATGGCACATCTGCAGAGAATGGCGCCGCGGCTGTAAGCGCCTGATGTTAAGTTGTACCCCAAGACACCCCGCGAGCAGGGCGTTTTTCCGGCCATACGGAAAGGTAAAGGGCGCAGCCCCGCTGCGCCGAAGTTGGGTGGCACCACGAAACACTTTGGCTTTCGTCCCAATACGGGAACGAAAGTCTTTTTATTTTCAGGCGTGCGCCGCCATGCGCGGCACGGACAGCGCTTCCATTCAGCTCTGCCGCCACAGCTTTGCGGGTACACCGGCTCATTCCCCTTAAATAAACGTCCTTACCGTCTGCTCCTCCCGGAGCGGAGGAAACAAGCTCAAAGCATAAAAACTACATGGAGGTATTACAAATGTCCAGAATTAAACCGCGAACTCTGTCCGGATTTATGGAGCTTCTGCCAAACGAACAGGTCTATTTTGAAAAAATGGTAGAAAAGCTCCGGGAGGTATACTCTCTCTATGGCTTTACCCCACTTGATACGCCGCTGATTGAGGCGTCTGAGATACTTCTGGCCAAAGGCGGCGGCGAGACAGAAAAACAGATTTACCGCTTTACAAAGGGAGAACACGACCTGTCTCTCCGGTTTGACCTTACCGTCCCTCTGGCAAAATACGTGGCGCTCAACTACGGCAAGCTCACCTTTCCCTTCCGCCGCTTTCAAATCGGCAAAGTATACCGCGGGGAGAGAGCGCAGCGGGGCCGCTTCCGGGAATTTTACCAGGCGGATATAGATGTAATCGGCGACGGCAGTCTTGACATAATAAACGAGGCGGAGATACCCGGCATTATCTACCGTGTATTTACAGAGCTGGGCCTTCACCGGTTTGTCATACGCATAAACAACAGAAAGGTCTTAAACGGCCTGTTTGAAATTCTCGGTGTGGCAGACAGGGCCGGGGATATCATGCGCACCATCGACAAGCTGGAAAAAATTGGCCGGGAAAAGGTTTTTGAGCTTCTCACCGGGGATTGCTCCATGGAAAAAGACAGCGCGGAAAGGCTTTTAAACCTCCTTGCCTGCGAGGCTGAGCCAATAGCGGCCCTTGGCGAGTACAAGGGACAAAATAAAACCTTTGACCTTGGGGTTAGCGAGCTTGAGACCGTTGCAAAATACATGTCCGCATTCGGCGTACCGTCGGAAAACTATAAGATAGACCTCACAATCGCCCGTGGCCTTGACTACTATACCGGCACAGTGTATGAGACAATGCTTTTGGACCACCCGGAAATAGGCTCTATCTGCTCCGGCGGCAGATATGACAATCTCGCCGAATACTATACCGACAAAAAGCTCCCCGGCGTGGGTATCTCCATCGGTCTCACACGTCTT
The DNA here is from genome assembly GCA_904420055.1 of Candidatus Alloscillospira gallinarum. Classification (GTDB taxonomy): domain Bacteria; phylum Bacillota; class Clostridia; order Oscillospirales; family Oscillospiraceae; genus Alloscillospira; species Alloscillospira gallinarum. The sequence continues at coordinate 22,842 of CAJFTV010000163.1, forward strand.
TTCTTTGTTCTTCAGGACCAGAACTACTTAAATCCGGAGCTGCCCTCTTCACCGGCAGACGCAGTCATAATCCCCATGACTGAGGACCTTGCTCCCGCCATATCGTTTGCGACACAGCTCCGCGGCCTTGGCGTCAAAACACAGCTCTACAGTGAAAACAAAAAATTCAAGCAGAAAATGGCATATGCAGACAAGATAGGCGCGCAGTTTGTGGTGCTCATCGGTGAGGACGAGATAAGAGAGGGCAAGGTAACGGCAAAAGACATGTTCTCCGGCAGCCAGGTATCCGCCTCTCCCGCCATGATTGCCGCCGGCATTGCCGAGGCCGTAAACAAAAAAGCGGGCATAACACCCATAAAAGAACCGGTAGAATAAATTTGGATAAAGAGGTTTTGAAATATGGACACTTTACATGGATTTAAACGCACAGACTACTGCGGAAATTTTACATCTGGAAACATCGGACAGACCGTATCTGTATGCGGCTGGGTACAGCGCCGCCGTGACCTGGGTCAGCTGATATTCATTGACCTCCGCGACAGAACCGGCATAATCCAGCTTGCCTTTGACGACAGTACGGACAGGTCCGTATTTGAGCGGGCCGAGGCCATAAGAAGCGAGTATGTCATCGCCGCCACAGGGCTCGTGCGGGAGCGCGCCTCAAAAAATCCGGACCTTCCCACCGGAGACATAGAAATTGAGGTAAAAGAGCTGCGTGTTCTTGCCGAGGCGGAAACTCCTCCCTTTGAGATAACGGAGAACTCCGACGTAAACGATACGCTTCGTCTTACATACCGCTATCTTGACCTTCGCCGCCCCGACATGCAGCGGGCCATCGCCCTGCGCCACAAGGTGGCAAAGGTCACGCGGGACTACTTTGACGAGAACGGATTTTACGAGATTGAGACACCTATGCTCACAAAATCCACACCCGAGGGCGCCCGGGACTATCTGGTCCCCAGCCGCGTACACCCCGGCAAGTTCTATGCCCTGCCCCAGTCTCCCCAGCAGTACAAGCAGCTTCTCATGCTCTCCGGCTTTGACCGCTATTTCCAGATTGTCCGCTGCTTCAGGGACGAGGACCTCAGGGCTGACAGGCAGCCGGAGTTTACTCAGATTGACATAGAGATGTCCTTTGTTGAGCAGGAGGACGTAATGGCAATAAACGAGGGCTTTATAAAGCGGGTGTTCAAAGACGTATTAAATGTGGACGTTAAAACGCCGTTTCTCCGTATGCCCTGGCGGGAGGCCATGGACAGATATGGCTCCGACAAGCCGGATATCCGCTTCGGGCTTGAGCTCCGGGACATAAGCGCCATTGTCTCCGGCTGCGGCTTTAAAGTGTTCTCCGAGCCCGTGGCGGCCGGCGGCTCTGTGCGCCTTATAAACGTGCCGGGCGGGGCTGAGTTCTTCCCCAGGAAGAAAATCGACGGGCTGGCTGACTTTGTAAAGACCTACGGGGCAAAGGGGCTTGCGTGGCTCCGCCTCTCCCCGGAGGGGACCACCTCCTCCTTCGCCAAGTTTATGACCGGGGAGGAGATGAGCGCCATCACCGCCGCCGCCGGGGCCAATACCGGCGACCTTGTCCTTATCGTGGCCGACGCCAAAAATGAAGTGGTGTTTGCCGCCCTCGGCGCGCTCCGCTGCGAAATTGCAAAGAGAATGGAGCTTACAAAAAAAGACGACTACAAATTCCTGTGGGTTACGGAGTTTCCCATGTTTGAGTACTCTGAAGAGGAGGGGCGCTATGTCGCCATGCACCACCCCTTCACTGCCCCAATGGACGAAGATGTGGATAAGCTTGAGACCGACAAGGCCGGCTGCCGGGCCAAGGCCTACGACATGGTGTTAAACGGCAACGAGATAGGCGGCGGCTCAATAAGGATTTCAACTCCTGAGATGCAGAAAACAATGTTCCGTGCTCTGGGCTTCACTGATGAGGACGCGCAGGAGCGCTTCGGCCACCTAATTAACGCCTTTAAGTTCGGCGCGCCGCCCCACGGTGGCCTTGCCTACGGCCTTGACAGGCTGGTCATGCTCATGGCAGGCGCAGATTCCATAAGGGACGTCATCGCCTTCCCCAAGGTGCAGAACGCTTCGGAGCTTATGACTGCCTGTCCCGACACAGTGGACAAAAAGCAGCTTGACGAGCTGGGAATTGACATCATAAAGGAAGAAAAATAATATTTTGCAAAGCTCCTGCGCAGTGTATACGCAGGAGCTTTTTACAAGCTATAATAATTTCCCTCAAATTTTTGCGGTTTTATTAAGGTTTCGCCCTTTACTGGACAAAAATAATACCGCATGATATAATGACATATTCACAATAGTCGCAAGAGATTTGGAGGGTGGAAATTGGGTAAGCTAATAGTATTTGAGGGAATTGACGGCAGCGGAAAGTCCACCCAGAGCGCTCTTATTAAAGACCGCCTGAAAAATGAGGGGATTGAATTTTTCCCCGTCACATTTCCACGCTATTCCGAACCCTCCTCCGCTCTTATCCGAATGTATTTAGGCGGTGAGTTTGGTGAAAACCCCGACAGTGTAAACCCATATGCCGCCTCATGCTTTTACGCGGTGGACAGATACGCCTCTTTCCAGATTGACTGGCGGCAGAAATACGAGGCAGGCGGCCTTGTAATCGCCGACAGATACACCACAAGCAACGCCATACACCAGGGCTCAAAGCTCCCGGAAAATGAGAGGCAGGCTTTCTTCAAATGGCTTTACAGTTTTGAATTTGACCTTTTAAAGCTTCCGCCTCCTGATGCCGTTTTTTATATGGACACACCCCTGGAGACAGCACTTGGACGCATTCGCAGCCGCGACGCAGAAAACGGCGGCGGCGGGGATATTCACGAAAAGGACTTAACCTACCTTGAAAAGTGCCACCTGTGCGGGGCGCAGGCCGCCGACGAATACGGCTGGATTAAAATCTCCGCCGTAAGAGAAGGCGTGGTTCGCAGCCGGCAGGAGGTTCACGAGGAAATATACTCTAAAATTAAGGAAATATTGAAAAATGAGCAGTAAAGAAGAGAAAAAAATATTCAGAGACGGAGTTTTGGCCGAGACAGAGGCCCTGCCGGAGGAGTATATCCGGGAAAGCAACATTAAAATTGCTGAGAATTTTCTGGCTCTGCCGGAATATAAGTCTGCAAAAACTGTATTCGCCTACCTTGGCGTGGGCCGGGAACCGGCCACGTCCGGCATCATAAGCGCAATGCTTAAAGACGGCAAAACCGTGGCTCTGCCTATAAGCTACAGGGGCGGCATTATGGTTCCACACGTTATACAGAGCCTCGACGAAATGATACCCGGCAAATTCGGCATACCGGCGCCGCCGGAGGATACCCCCTCCCTTACGCCGGAGGAAGTTGACCTCATAATAGTGCCTGGTGTTACATTTGATAAAAACGGCTACCGCATGGGCCGCGGCGGCGGCTATTATGACCGCTATCTGGAAAAGACGGGGGCTTTTTCCGTTGGCATCGCCCGTTCCCGTCTCGTCCGTCCTGTACCGATTGAAAGCCACGACATGTCTGTAAATTGTCTCGTTACCGATGCCGGGGTCACTTACTTCAAATAAAAATTTCAGCGGAGGCTGAAATACAGCCCCCGCCGGAAACTTATTTAGCAGCCGCAGCCACAGCCGTTGTCACAGCCGCAGCCGCAGTTGTTGTTGCAGCCACAGCTGTTACTGCCGCAGCCACCGCAGCAGAAGAGAACGATAAGGATAAGTATGATCCAGAGACAGGAATTATTGTTGCACATATATGTTGCTCCATTCCGCCGTGCGCGTCGGCATAAATTTTTTGATTTCCTTAAATCCCGGGTGCGCATTATTATTAAATTTCGGGACCCTTATCTGTTGTTTGGCAGCTTTTCTGCTGTCTGAGATATACTATGTACAGCAGGCATGACCTGTTACACGCTTACCGAATTTAAATTACCATTTTCATTAGGAGAATTTTTTATGGCAGACAACAACAAGTTCTGGGACAACTTTTTAGAGTCCGAAAACGGGAATTCACCACCAGAGAATATACCCGATGACGGTATTTCTGATGACACAAAAATCGTACCGCCCACAGACGGCGAGGAAACATACGGATTCAGGGATTTTGACCTGACTGAAGAGGACCCTTTCCCCATGCCCTCTAATCCTTCGCCCGAACCCCCCGCCGCCCCTGATAACGGCGATGGCCAGGACCCTGACGGGGCAGAAAAAGACACTGGTCCTGAGGAATTCGACATCAATTTTGACTTTGACGGAGAGTACAGAGACGTGCCGGAAAAACGACCCCTGCGCCGCCGGAGAGAGAAGCGCTCCGGATGTATCGGCGGCCTTTTATACGGTATATTTATAATATGCTTCAGCGTTATAGCAGCTTCACTTTTGTGGCTTGCCGCCTCCGACGTTCTGGCACTGGGCAAGGAAGAGGGAGTAGTGGTTGTGACACTTCCGGATTCTGCATTCACCACTGAAACAGTTGAAGTAACCGACGAAAACGGAAATGTAACCGGGACTGAGGAACAAACAATCGCCGACCTTGACGCTGTGGCCGATATTCTCCACGACCAGGGACTTATAAAATACAAGTTTCTGTTTAAGCTGTTCTGCAGGGTATCAAATGCCGAGGAAAAAATTGGCCCCGGCTCCTACACCTTAAACTCAAATTACGACTACCGCGCCATCGTGTCCGGCACCACTCCCGGCAGCGGCCAGCTCGCCGAGGTGGACGTCACCATACCCGAAGGCTATACTCTTCAGCGTATTTTTGCACACCTTGAGGAAGAGCAGGTGTGTACTCAGGCAGAGCTCTGGGACGCTGCGGCAAACCATGCCTTTGAAGAAGAATACACATTCCTTGCGGGCATTCCCGAAATCGGCGACCAGTACCGCCTGGAGGGATTTTTGTTCCCAGACACGTATACATTTTATATCGGTGATGACCCGGTCAGGGTAATAGAGAAATTCCTTGACAACTTTGAGGTAAAATTTGGCGAGACATATATACAGCGCGCCGCAGAGCTCAATTACTCCGTGCGCGACATAATCATCATAGCCTCCATGATAGAGCGCGAGGCCTCCTCATATGAGGGAGAGCGCGACCTCATCGCCTCTGTCATATACAACCGCATAAACAGCTATAATTTCCCCTGCATTCAGATTGACGCCACAATAATCTACGGCATGGAGCGCAACGGGGACGGAGGACAGCCAATCGACACAAGCTATGACTCTCCATACAACACATATATACACGAGGGACTGCCTCCCGGGCCTATCTGCAACCCCGGTGAACAGTCAATACGCGGCGCGTTGTACCCGGAGTCCACGAATTACTACTATTACGCGCTTCACACGCCGGACGAAAACGGCAACGTATACCACGAGTTCTTCTCTGACTACAACTCCTTCTTAAACTTCATAAACAGCAGTGAGTTCGGTGGTTAAAAAAACAGAGCTTCTCTCCCCGGCGGGAGACATGGAAAAGCTAATAATGGCCGTAACTTACGGTGCAGACGCAGTTTATCTGGCCGGCAGCATGTTTGGAATGCGTGCTGCCGCCGGGAATTTTAACAGTGAAGAACTCACAGAGGCCGTAAACCTCTGTCACAGTCTCGGTGTGAAGGTATACGTCACATGCAACACCGTTCCAAACAACCGTGAAGCAGCCCTCCTGCCGCCGTTTCTGGAGTTTTTGGAAAGCGCCGGGGTAGACGGGCTTATAGTCGCAGATATGGGCGTATTTGCCCTGGCAAAGCGCCATGCCCCAGGCACACACATACACGTAAGTACTCAGGCCGGCGTATATAACTATGAAACCGCCCGTGCCTTTTACGACATGGGCGCAAGCCGTGTTGTTCTGGCACGGGAAATGACCCTTGACGATATATTTCTCCTGAGGGAGAAGGTCCCCCGTGAGCTGGAGATTGAGGCCTTTGTCCACGGGGCAATGTGCGTCTCATTTTCGGGCAGGTGTCTCATCTCAAACTACTTAATCGGCCGCGATGCGAACCGAGGCGAATGCGCCCAGCCATGCCGCTGGAAATACCACCTCGTAGAGGAAAAGCGGCCGGGAGAGTACTTTGAAATTACAGAGGACGGCGGCACTTACATTATGAACTCCCGCGACCTCTGTATGATTGACCACATTCCCGAGCTGATTTCCGCCGGAATTGACAGCTTTAAAATCGAGGGACGCATGAAATCCGCCTATTACGCCGCCGCTGTCACAAACGCATACCGCCACGGAATTGACGCGGCCCTTGCCGGTGTCCCCTTAGACCCTGTATGGTCTGCGGAAATGAATCTCGTATCTCACAGGGAGTACGGAACCGGCTTTTATTTTGACCGCGGCGGGCCCGGCCAGCACTACGGCACCTCCTCTTCAATCTATTTTTCCGGCTGCGACGTGGCCGCCGTTGTGGAGGAATGTGACGCTTCAGGGTACGCAAGGCTGTCACAGCGTAACAAGTTCTCTGTGGGCGATACATTAAGCCTGCTTACTCCCGGCGGGCTTCCTGTCACATTTACGGCAGGAGAGCTGAAAAATGCTGCCGGTGAAGCGGTGGAATCAGTCCCTCACCCCACCATGGAATTTACCATGCAGCTTCCCTCTTACGCGCCAAAATATTCTATTATAAGAAAAATAAAAGCTCATGCCTGACGCATGAGCTTTTTGTATACACTTTACCACCGCCTGTACTATCATTTGTCGGCTATGGCTGATATACTGATGTAAAAAGAGATTACAGGAGAGGCGGCGACTACATGGGAAAAAATCAGACGGACAGAGACACACTTTTGGGCACCGCACCTTTAAACGGACTGATTGCAAAATTTGCGATACCCTCTATAATAAGTCTTTTAGTAAACGCAGCATATAACATAACTGACCAGATATTTATCGGCAACGTGGTGGGCATGCTGGGAAACGCCGCCACAAACGTGGCCTTTCCCACGGTAACTATAACTACTGCGCTGGCTCAGCTTGTGGGCATTGGCACGGCGGCAAACTTCAACATGAACCTCGGCGCCAAGCGCCGGGACGAGGCACAGCGCTACATCGGGACCGGCCTTACCATGATGAGCATTTTCGGCATTCTGCTTTTTGCCGTAATTGTTTTATTTAAAACCCCCATCCTTCTGCTCTGCGGTGCTACCGACAGTGTTTTGCCGCTTTCACAGCTTTATCTCGGTATTACCGCCTTTGGCATTCCATTCCTTCTCTTCACCAATTCGGCAAGTGTCCTGATACGTGCCGACGGCAGTCCGATGTATTCTATGATTTGTACCGTCATAGGCGCCGTTTTAAACGTATTTTTAGACTGGCTTTTCATGTTTCCCTTAAACTGGGGAATACAGGGGGCCGCGCTTGCTACCATAACCGGCCAGATTGTGTCGTTTATATTCTGCATACTCTACTTCCCGCGGTTCAAAACCTTTAAAATACGGTTTAAATCCCTGGGGCTCCGCCTTCACTATGTGCTGAATATTGTAAAGCTCGGCACCTCCAACTTTATAAACCACGTTATTATGACCGCCGTAAACATTGTCCTGAACAACACGCTCACTCACTACGGCGCACTGTCAATATACGGCAGCGACATACCATTGGCAGTGGCAGGAATTGTAGCAAAACTAAACACTATTCTTGTCTCCTTTGTGGTGGGCCTTGCTCAGGGCTGCCAGCCCATATGGAGCTTCAATATGGGCGCAAAAAATTATGACCGGGTGAAAAAGACGTTTAAAAAGGCCGTAACCGCAGCCCTTATCATATGTGTTGTCGCCTTTTTAACATTTCAGCTCTTCCCCCGGCAGATAACAGGTATTTTCGGCAGCGGCGACGAGCTTTACTTTGAATTTGCAGAGAAATATCTGCGAATATATCTCATGATGTGCTGTGTGTTTGGCGTACAGCCACTCAGCATAAATTACTTTACAAGCATCGGACAGGTACGCCAGGGTGTTGTGCTCTCGCTGTCAAGGCAGGGATTTCTGCTAATCCCGCTGCTTATTATCCTGCCTCTGTTTCTGGGCCTTAACGGCGTGCTGTGCGCGGGACCGATTGCCGACGGGCTGGCGGCGCTTCTCTCAGTCATACTTGTAATGCGCAGTTTTAAAAGGCTTAGTGCAATAGAGCTTGCAGAAACAAATCAAATATCCTGACTACATAAAAATACCGCGTGCAGCTGCACGCGGTATTTTTTATTCTCTATTTCCACTCTCTGTAACGGGGAGCGGCCTCTTTTCTCTCATACGCTATTACAACGCG
>CAJFTV010000164.1 GCA_904420055.1 Candidatus Alloscillospira gallinarum
CAGGTGCTTGTAAAATTATTGTGAATACAAGATAATCGGGGCAAAATGGAGTTACAATAAACACTCAGACACTATTTATGAAAGCTGGAAATTTATGCTGATTTTAAAAGACATAATCAAGGAGTACACCGCCGGCGACAGCACTGTAAGGGCGCTGAAGGGTGTTTCAATTAATTTCAGAGAAAGCGAGTTTGTCTCCATACTGGGCCCCTCCGGCTGCGGTAAGACTACGCTTTTAAACATTATCGGCGGCCTTGACCACTACACAGATGGGGACCTGATTATAAACGGCAGGTCTACGAAAGAGTATAGAGACGCCGACTGGGACACATACAGAAATCACTCCATAGGCTTTGTGTTTCAAACGTATAACCTAATTCCCCACCAGACGGTGCTGGCAAATGTTGAGCTTGCCATGACGCTCAGCGGTGTTTCCAAGACGGAGCGCCGCCGCCGGGCAAAGGAGGCCCTGGAGCGGGTGGGCCTTGGGGACCAGTTAAAGAAAAAGCCAAATCAGATGTCCGGCGGACAGATGCAGCGCGTGGCCATAGCCCGGGCGCTTGTAAACGACCCGGATATACTCCTGGCAGATGAGCCCACCGGAGCCCTTGACACGGAAACCAGCATACAGGTCATGGACATTTTGCGGGAGGTGGCAAAGGACCGCCTCGTAATAATGGTCACCCACAACCCGGAGCTTGCCGAGCGGTATTCCACCCGGACAATTAAGCTTTTGGACGGAAAAATAATCGGGGACACCAATCCCCTGACCGAGGTGGAACTGGAACAGAAACAGGACGCCGAAAAGCCGAAAAAACTGCCCAGCATGTCTTTTATGACGGCTTTGTCCCTGTCGCTTAACAACCTTATGACAAAAAAGGGGCGCACCATACTCACCGCTTTTGCCGGGAGTATAGGAATAATCGGAATAGCCCTCATACTCTCAATGTCAAACGGGATACAAAACTACATCGACAGGGTACAGGAGGACACTCTATCATCTTATCCGCTGACCATAGCTGCCGAGGACGTGGATATGACGAGCATGATATCGTCAATGACAGGACAGTCAGACGGCGAGAGTCACGAGCTTGACGCCGTTTATTCAGATACGTCCATGGCAGAGATTATGAATGCGTTTCTTGCGGCGGACACGCGTGACAATAACCTGAAAGCTTTTAACGACTATATAACAAGTGACGAGAGCGGAGCGGGGGAGTACATTTCTACCATAAAGTATACGTATGACGTCTCACCCCAGATTTATTATGAGAGTGAGGACGGAAAACTTATCAGGGTAAATCCCAGCTCTGTTTTTGAGAGCAACGGCGACGAAGAGGACACGGCAAACTCCATGATATCAATGGCTATGGGTGGGCAGAATGTGGACGCCTGGTATGAAATGCTTGACAACCAGGAGCTTTTGGACTCACAGTATGACGTGATAGCCGGCAGATGGCCTCAGGCTTATGACGAGGTTATTCTAATAACAGATGAGAACAATGAGATAAGTGAGATTTATCTATACTCCCTTGGCCTTAAAGACCCCGACGAGGTGGACGATATTTTCTCCTCACTAATGAATGGCGAGAAGGTGGAGTCTGAGACTGTCAGATACGACTATGAGGAGCTTTTGAATACGACATATAAGATGATACTCCCGACAGATTATTACCGCCGCGACGAGGAGAGCGGCCGCTGGATAGACATGAGGGAGAGCGACACGTATATGGATTATCTCGTACAGCAGGGAGTGGAGCTGAAGGTGGTCGGTATAGTCAGGCCAAAGCCCGACAGTGTTGCCACTGCTTTAAGCGGAGCTGTTGGATATACACATGAGCTGACGGACTATATAATTGACGCCGTAAACAACAGTGAGATTGCCAAGGAGCAGCGGGCAAATCCAGATGTGGACGTATTTACCGGCCTTGCCTTTGAGACAGGTGAAGAAAAGTCCGATACAGAAAAGGCAGAGGGATTTTCAGCTTACATTGGCACGCTTAATACAAGCGAGAAAGCCTCGCTCTACACGGAAATAAAGTCCCTGCCGCCGCAGGAGATGATTGACAGTCAGGTGTCCTCGGCGATGGAGGGTATGACAAGGGCGGATATGGAGGAGATGCTTACCTCTGCAATGCTTCAGGAGGCGGGAATGGACTCTGAGACGGTGACGAAATACCTGTCCTCCATGACTGATGAGGAGGTAGCGGAGTACACACAGCGCGCCATTGAAGAGGGCGTTAAGGCAAGCTACGCCAGTCAGGTGCAGACCCAGCTCTCCGGACTTACATCTAATGAGCTCGCTGCAATGCTGGACAGTGAGACTGCGGCAATGTCAGAGGAGGAACTGGCATATCTCTACGATAACTTTATGGACGGAACGTTGTCAGAGTCAACATATGAGGATAATATGTCGATTTTAGGTGCGGTTGACCTGGGATATCCGGAGACAATCAGCATATATGCCTCAAGCTTTGAGGCAAAGGACGAGATTATAAGGATAATAGGGGAGTATAACGACAAGGCGACGGCAGAGGGCCGCGAAGAGGACGTTATACACTACACAGACTATGTGGGACTTCTTATGTCATCAATTACGAATATTGTGGATATTGTCTCCTACGTCCTTATAGCGTTTGTGTCGGTGTCCCTTGTGGTCTCCTCAATAATGATTGGAATTATCACATATATATCGGTGCTTGAGCGCACAAAGGAGATTGGCATTTTGAGAAGTATAGGCGCCTCCAAGAGGGACGTGTCCAGAGTGTTTAACGCTGAGACCCTCATTGTGGGATTTGCGGCCGGCGCTATAGGCATAATTGTGACTTTACTGCTTAATATACCCATAAGCCTCATAGTGGAGCGCCTCACCGATGTGCCGGGCATTGCGTCACTGCCGGCTCTCGGCGGTGTGATACTTGTCCTTATAAGCATGTTCCTCACGTTTATCGCGGGACTTATACCTTCAAGACTCGCGGCAAAGAAAGACCCCGTTGAGGCCCTGAGAACAGAATAATAATTGATATGTAACTGCGCAATACCGGAGTGGGATATCCCACTCCGATATTTTTTTATCAAAGTCCTGATTATTGGACAATAGATACAGTATTATCTTATTAAGATAAAAATTAAGGAGGGTAATGCTGTGACGAGAGCAAAAAGGATAATTGTAGACATACTTTTCTGGGGGATTTTGATAGCCGCGTTTTCCATTGACAGCTGGGCCGGAATAATATAGACGGGTTTTCCATAAATGTTATTGAGTTTTTGGGAGATTGCGTGTAAACTGGTGATATGAAATGAAAGGAGACTTTGGCCTATGCTTATGAACAATGAAGGTGAGTACGGCAAGTACATAATCCAGGAGCTGAACAATCCCAACACGGGAACCCCGGAGTTCCAGGCGATGTATAACAGATTTGCTAAGAGAATTTTATGGATTGACGGAAACATGGTGCCGGGAGCGTTCCAGATGAATACGGCGTGGTATAAAAAAGTACCGGAGCGCGACCCGATATTTGACGAGCATGCCCACGACTCGGACGAGCTGATTGGATTTTTCAGCAGCGACCCGGAAAATCCCTATGACCTGGGGGCAGAGCTTGAAGTGACAATAAACGGTGAGAAGCACCTTATAAACAAGAGCTCCCTCATCTTTGTGCCGGCGAATATGCCTCACATGCCCCTGCGTATTTTAAAGGTGGACAGACCCATTTTCCACTTCTCAGTGGTGACAAATCCGGAGTACGGCGGAGAGGCGTATAAATAAGGCGTAAAAGTATATTTTTATAACTGTACCGAAAAAAGGCTGTTCCGTTTGGAGATACCCGACGAAACAGCCTTTTAAAACTGAGACAGATTTTGGATATGAGGGATAAGCATGAATATAGTAAATGAGAATATAGATGGAGGCAAACCGTTTGACTGGGGACGGACATCAGAAGATTATGCGAAATTCCGTGATATCTATCCACCGGTGTTTTATGAGAAGATAGTTGACCGCAGGCTATGCATAAAAGGACAGCGAGTGCTTGACGTTGGTACGGGAACGGGTGTACTGCCGAGAAATATGTATCGATATGGGGCAAAATGGACGGGGACCGATATATCAGAACAACAGGTTGAACAGGCAAAAAGCCTGTCTGAGGGCATGGCCATAGACTACTTTACAGTCCCGGCTGAAAATATTGATTTTACGGCGGAAAGCTTTGACATAGTTATTGCTTGCCAATGCTTTTGGTATTTTGACCACAAAAAGGTAATGCCGATATTTTACCGGCTGCTTAAGCCCGGCGGAAGAGTACTTGTGCTGTATATGGCGTGGCTGCCGTTTGAAGATAAGATTGCCGGAGCAAGTGAGCGGCTGGTGCTGAAATACAGTCCCAGATGGAGCGGGGCGGGGGAGACAGTACATAAGATAGATATACCGGATTGTTACTTTGAAGGATTTGACCTTGTTCACAGTGAGGAGTATACAATGCGCATACCGTTTACACGTGAGAGCTGGAACGGGAGAATGAAAGCCTGCCGGGGCGTTGGAGCGTCGCTGACGGAGGCGGAGATTGATGCCTGGGAGCAGGAGCATATGAAGCTCCTGAGTGAGATTGCACCGGAAAAATTTGACGTCTTGCATTATGCGGCAATGGCAGAATTGAAGAAGAAATGATTTTGTAAAATTAACCGTTGCCGCGATTGACGACAGTTTTATCAGTTAAGAGTAGTGAAAAAGTTCCCCGGATATTCCGGGGAACTTTTTGCAGCCTGGAAAGCTTTATTTACAGCCTGTTTTCGTTTCTTGCAATGAGGTCGTTCTGCATGTCGCGGCTCAACTCAACAAAGTAGGCGGAGTAGCCGGCAATGCGGACAACAAGGTCACGGTAGGAGTTGGGATCCTGCTGCGCGGCTTTGAGTGTCTCGGAGTCGACAACATTGTACTGTACCTCAAGTCCGCCCTGCTCAAAGTATGCCTTTGA
>CAJFTV010000165.1 GCA_904420055.1 Candidatus Alloscillospira gallinarum
AGAAACGGCATCAGAGTATTTTTTCCATTCCAATTTTCTGAACCTTAAGACCGATTTTCTCGTAAAACCTTAAAGCGCTTGTGTTGTCAGCCCATACATTCAGTGTGACATTGTAGCAGCCGCATTCTTTTGCGTAGTTTAAGACATAGTCATACAGTGCTCTGCCTATGTGCTGGCCCCGGGCACTCTCGTCTACGCACAGGTCGTCAATGTAGAGGGTTTTTATATCTGTCAATATGTTGTCATCTAAAAACTGTTTGTGTATGCAGAATGCATAGCCCAGTATATTTCCGTCCTTTTCCGCCACAAATACCGGCGTTGTGTCATCGGAAAGTATGTTTTGCAGTTCTGCGTCGTTGTATTTTTTTGTGCCTTGTTTGAATAAGTCGGGCCGGACGTCACTGTGGACTTTGCTCACGGCATAGAGCAGCCTGTCTATGACTGGAATGTCTTTCTCAGACGCCCGGCGTATTTTAAGGTTTTCCATTGTGTATTTCTCCTTATTGTTTTTATATGGTACATATTGACGCACGGACAGGTGTGCGGTTTATTGAGCGAAATATTATTGAGTATTATTTTAACACATCGTAAGTGCAGAAGAAAAGTACTTCATTGCAAAAAACAAGGACAAAACTGTGTAACGTCTCTTAAAGAGTATAACACGATTTTGTCCTTATGTTTTTCACTTTTCGGCAATGCCCGCGTCAAGCTTTTCCTTTATCTGCCGTATTTCCTCAACTGCGGACTGGCAGTAGTCAAACGGTGAGCCTCCAGCCCTGTCTGCCTTTATAATATCCTCATCGTGGTGAATGAAACCGAGAAAGTCCTCGGACGGGATTTTTGAGAGGACAAAGTCCTCGTCCTCCTTACAGGTGATTTTATTTGCCACCACCTGTACCTTTTTGACGCCCAACTCGCCCGCCAGACGTTTGATATTCTTGTATGTCTGCACACTCCGGGCCCCGGGCTCGATTACCACAATAAACTGGTCCATACCCGCGGTTGTACCGCGGCCCAGGTGTTCAAGGCCTGCCTCCATGTCCAGTATTACCACGTCGTCCCGGTACAGTACCATGTTTGTTATGAGCTGTTTCAGCATTACGCTCTCAGGGCACACGCAGCCGCCTCCGCCTGTCTCAACAGTTCCTAAAACCAGGAGCTTTACACCGTTTTTAGTTTTGCCGTAGGTGTCCGGTATGTCGTCCACCTTTGGGTTGAGACGGTAAAAGAGATTGTTGTCGTCGGCGCCTGTGCGCTCCTGAATAAGGGCGCGCATGCGGCTTATTGGAACAATACTGTCCAGCTCCTCCTGTGAAAAGCCCAGGGCCAGGCCAAGGTTTGCGTCGGGGTCGGCGTCAGCCGCCAGGACCTTTCTGCCCTCCTGGGCGTAAAGCCGTGCCAGGGTGGAGGAGAGGGTGGTCTTGCCCACGCCGCCCTTGCCGGTAATTGCGATTTTCATTGTCAGCATCTCCGTTCTGCCGTCGCATTTAAAGCTATTTCCCGCATAACCTCCGTGACGGCAAAGGGAGATTATGGCGCGTGTGCCGTGTATAATATCGGGACAGGTCAGCTCCAGGAATTTATGATTTCTATTATCTCCGTCTCATAATCCCCTGAGATATCCTCATACCTGCCGCCGGAGCGGACGTTTGTCTCCGCGCCGCGCACGCCGTTTTCATCAAATTCCCACACGTGATATGGGACGCCGCGGTATTCAAAATCTATGCTGGCGCAGCCGTCCTCCTCAGAGTACTGCATTTTCCAGTTCTTTTCCTTTAAAAACGCCTGTAATTTTTCAAGTCTCATGCTTAAATACCCAGCTTATCTATTATGCCACGCAGCGCTTTTTTTATAGGCGAATCGTCCGGAACATTTACAGATGGAGTGCCCTCACCGTCATACTCAAATACGAGCTCATCGTGTGGCAGGACGCCTAAGAGGTTGAGACCGTACTTTTCTACCTCCTCCCGGACGCCGGGGTTTAATTCCTCCTCCGGAGAGCGGTTTATGATAAGACCCATGCTGCCGGGGTTTATACCAAGATTGTTTACAAGCTCCGCAATCCTGCCGGCAGCCTGTACTCCGCGGCGGGAGCAGTCGCTGACAAGGACCATGGCGTCCACGTGTGGCAGGACGCCGCGGCTTATGTGCTCCATGCCCGCCTCGTTGTCAACAACAATGTATGGGTAATTTGCCTCCAGCTTCTGGAGCTGGGTCTGCAATAGGCCGTTGACAAAGCAATAGCAGCCCTCACCCTGGGGGCGGCCCATTACCATGAGGTCAAAGTCCTCAGTCTTTGAGACAACCTGGTCGAGGCGCTCTTTGAGGTAGTCCTCTTTTGATACGCCCTCAGGTATCGGGCTTTTGCCGGGTATTCCGGAGAGCTCAAGCTCCTCTCTCACCTGCCCGAGCGTGGGGCCAACAGAAACGCCCAGTACCTCGTTTAAATTAGCGTTTGCGTCTGCATCGACTGCCAGAAGCGGCTTTTTGCCGGTTTTTACAAGGTGCTGGATAATCATGCCGCATATAGTTGTTTTTCCAACGCCGCCTTTGCCGGCGACAGCGAGAACAAATGCCATAACATCATTCCTCCTGTGTATTTAATCTGCCGTATAAATTTATAAGGCCAAAACGGTATTTAAAATATTATGTCTCCACACCTATATTATAAATTCAAACTTTCAAATATCAATGGCATAATTATTGCAAAATATAAGAATTTAACAGAAAAAAGCTGTCATAACGTACTTTTATACATCTCCGTCAGGTCAAAGTCCTGTTTAATGGACATATAAGGTAGTAAAATTAAAATAATTATTATTTGGAGGTGAGGAAAATGCAGGACATAATTCTCAAAAATCTGAGTGAGAGCCAGCGGGCAGCCGTCACGGAGACAGAAGGCTATGTGCGTGTTGTAGCCGGGGCAGGGTCCGGAAAGACAAAAACGCTGACGGCGAGATATATGTACCTTGCGGAGCTGTTGGGAGTGTCCACAGCGTCAATTCTCTGTGTCACTTTTACAAACAGGGCGGCAGGAGAGATGAAAAAGCGCATACGCCGCGTTTTGCCGGACAGGGACCTCGGGCGCATTACGACATTTCACGGCTTCTGTGTTTCCCTCTTGAAAGAGGATATAAGCCGCGTGGGCTATCCTACTACGTTTGTGGTGCTGGACGACAACGACAAGGGGGATATGCTTAAAAATATATTTGAGGATATGGGCATAACCTCCCAGGATATGACGGTACAGGAGGCGATTGACCACATAGGCTGGCGAAAAGGCGGCCGGGGATATGTGAAAACTATGATAGACATGGACCTTGAAAGGCTGCGGCGGCTGGAGAATACCGCATCGACATTAAAAGACAGGGTGCTGTACCGCTTTTTTTATGAACAGAGAAAGTGTTACGGGCTTGACTTTGACGACCTGATGTATTTCACACTTCACATTTTAAAGCGGTTTCCTGACGTCCGGGAGAAGTGGCAAAAGCGCATGGAATATGTCATGGTGGACGAGTTTCAGGATATAGACAAGGACCAGTATGAGCTGGCGGAGATACTCAGCGGACACCACAGAAATCTGTTTATCGTGGGCGACCCGGACCAGACTATTTACACATGGCGGGGAGCTGACGTGAACTTTATGCTGGAGTTCCCGTCAAAGCACCCGGAGACGAAAACTATTATGCTGACGGAGAATTACAGGTCAACTCCCGAAATTTTGTCGGCGGCAAACGAACTCATTTCCAAAAACAAAAACAGAATGAAAAAGGAGCTCACAGCTGTTCGCCCTGCGGGGGACAAGCCGCTTTACTACCACGGAAAGAGCCAGGCCGAGGAGGCAAAGTGGATAAGCGAGGAGATAAAAAAGGCTGTTTTAAACGGCATGGGCTACTCCGATATTGCAGTGCTGTACCGGGCGCACTATGTGTCCAGGGCGATAGAGGAGGCGCTTATAAAGGAAAAAATTCCATATGTACTTTATTCCGGAGTGGAGTTTTACAAGCGAAAAGAGATAAAGGACGTAATATGCTATCTCAGAATGATACATACCGGGGACGACGCGGCGTTTCTCAGGACAGTAAATGAGCCCAAGCGCAAAGTGGGCAGGACGAGGATTGCGGCGCTGAAGGAGTATGCTCAGCTGCGCAATTGCAGCCTTTATGACGCACTGCGGGAGAATCTCGACACAAAGCTGTTTTCAGGCTGCGGGGCGAGAGACTATGTGCGCACCATTGAAAAGTACAGGGCCATATATACTCAGTTGTCGCTGACCGACCTGTTAAGCGGCCTTCTCGCCGACAGCGGCTATGAGAGCATGCTGCGCATTTCCGGGCAGGAGGACAGGCTGGACAACTTAGCGGAGCTGAAACAGGCGGTATACGACTATGAGGCGCGGGCAGGGGAAGATGTGACGCTGTCTGAGTACTTGAACCACGCGGCCCTTTTCAGCGGGATTGACGGAGACGATACGGCCGGAAAGGTAAAGCTGATGACGGTGCACGCGGCAAAAGGACTTGAGTTCCCGGCGGTTTTCCTTTGCGGTATGGCAGAGGGGGTATTTCCCACGAAAAAGACGAACACCAGGGAAAGGCTTGAGGAGGAACGGCGTCTTGCATATGTGGCGTTTACGAGGGCGGAGGACAGACTGTATATCAGCGACTCTGAGAGTATAAACCTGGGCGGCGGCAGACGGAGCCCATCGCGTTTTATACTGAATGCCGGGGAGGAAAATCTCCACTATGTAAATCCGCTCTCCCGGGAGCTGGTTGAGCAGACGGAGCTGGAGGCGAGACGTCTTGAGCCGGAAAACTGCGCCCCTGCCAAAAAGGGAGAGTATATAATAGGAGACAGGGTGGAGCACGAGATATTTGGACGGGGTGAGATAATTGGGTTCGGAGAGGGCGGAACGGGATACATAGTCCAGTTTGACGCTGTAGATACCCCAAGGACCATTTCCTTTTCCTGCCGTCTCACCGCTGTAGCTTAAAAAGCCAGAAGGCGGAACACATGTATGTTCCGCCTTCTGGCTTTTAGGGAGGACTTAGACTTATAGAAATCATTTATGATTGGAAGCGATTAAATTGGTGCTGAGCAGTTCTCCGACAGCTGTCTCCCAGGAAGAGGTATTGCCGTTTTCCTGCCACCAGTCAATGGAGCCCATAATGCCGGAGGTATAAAACTCAAGCATAAAGCTACTTGCCACGTCGTTGCGGTTAAATGTATCGGGAAAGACCTCGCATAAAAGGTCTTTAAAACCGCCCCGCACTTTGCTGCGGTATTCGGGACTTTTTTCCAAATCTTTTATGATAGGCCAGTACTTCGCCCTTATCTCCGCGAGAGAGGAGGTTGTGCTGGCAAGCTGATTTACACTTATCTCCGGACCGCTTACGCGTATATTGTCGTATACCTCCTGTGTCAGGCGGTATATGTACTCCTCAAGTTTGTGTCTGACGTCGTCAACGTCGCTGAAATACTGATAAAATGTGACGCGGCTGACGCCCGCCTTCTCTGCAATTTCCTTTACCGTAATTTTGCCGCCGGGATTTGCGCTGTAAAGTGCCAAGTAGCCGTCTATGATTTTCTGCTTGGTTGCGTTTGTCTTTTTGGATTTCACACTCATATGGAAGTACCTCCTCCGTATGACTGCATAATACACAGTATAATGCTTGTTAAATTGCTTTGATTAGTTATATTACATAAATAATATAACATGCCTGTTAAAAAATCAATAATATTAGTTAAAAATTACTTAATCATAATACACAAAAGTAAAGAAAAAATTTGTGCGATATGGTAAAAGAAAAGTTTTATACGGAAAAAAAGACAAAAAAAACAGCTACCAAATTGGTAGCTGTTTTGGAACTAAAGGGGTAGTTCCGGTTCCCCGCCGGGCAAAGGGACAAGTTATAAGGAATAGGGAAACTTTATGAAACAAACAAGTAGCAGCCCGACTAAAAAAGCAACAAAATGAAAAAGGAGGAAAGCAAAATACTGTACGAAGATCTATTTCACAGTGATTTTACTTTATGCACATATTTTACATTGAAAAACTGTGGAAATCAATAGACAATATAGTAAAATCGTATAAAAATGATGTCGAGAAATTGTGCAAAATGACACAGGGGTTTCGTGGTATACTCTAAATGGTAGAGTGCGGACTTTTGTCCTTGCTCCCGACATTTATATGCAGTGGGGTGTTGTCCTGTGAGTACAAATTACGGATTTATAAAGGCTGCCGCGGGCAGTGTGGATATAAGGGTGGCCGACTGCGCACATAACGCGGCTGCGGTTGCAGAGGCGATTTGCGCGGCGGAAAAGAGCGGTGTAAAGCTCATAGCTTTTCCTGAGCTGTGCATTACAGGATATACCTGCGGAGACCTTTTCTGCCAGCATACGCTCCTGGCCGGTGCGGAAAACGGCGTTAAAAGTGTTTTAGCGGCGACAGAGCATGCAGAGGTTGTCGCGGTTGTGGGGGCACCTGTAACTGCCTTTGGCAAGATATATAACTGCGCGGTTGTAATGTATAAAGGAAGTATTCTTGGAATTGTACCGAAAAAGAACATGCCCAACTATTCTGAGTATTACGAGATGCGGCATTTTACACCAGGGCCGGAGGAAAATGGTGAGATAGAGTTTTTGGGACAGACCGTACCGTTTGGGACAAGACTGATTTTCCGCTGCCGCGGGTTTGAGGAGTTTTCCTTTGCAGTTGAGATATGCGAGGACCTGTGGGTCCCGGAGAGCCCGTCGCTCCGTCACACCATGGCGGGGGCGGCGTTAGTTGTAAATCCCTCGGCCGGAGACGAGACAATCGGCAAGGCGGAGTACAGGCGCATGATGGTGCGGGCCGCGTCCGGCAAGCTTGTCTGCGGGTATGTATATGCCGGCGCCGGGGAGGGAGAGTCCACAACGGATATGGTCTTTTCCGGACACAGCATGATATGTGAAAACGGCGTCATGCTCTCGGAGACTGAGCTATTTGAAGGTGGATTTGCCGTGGCGGACATTGACGTCGAAAAGCTGTGGGGCGAGCGAAGAAAGATGAATACGTTCATGTCCTGCCCTGATGGGTACGGAGAAATAATATTTGACATGGACGTGGACTGCGCGCACTTTGACAGATTTATACCGCAAAAGCCTTTTGTGCCGTCAGGCCGGGCAGACAAGGAAAGAGTGTGCGGAGAAATACTGAAAATGCAGGCGGCGGGACTTAAAAAGAGGATAGCGCACACCAAATGCCGCACCTGCGTCGTGGGTATATCCGGCGGCCTTGATTCAGCTCTGGCGATGCTTGTGGCGGTAGAGGCAATTGACAGCCTCAAAAGGCCGCGGACAGATATAATCGCCGTGACAATGCCCTGCTTTGGCACCACTGTGAGAACAAAGTCAAACGCGCAGCTTTTGTGCGAGGCGCTGGGCGTTACATTCAAAGAGGTGAATATTACAGATTCTGTGCTGTCCCATTTTAAAGATATAGGACAGGGGCGGGAGGATTACAGCGTTACATTTGAAAACAGCCAGGCACGTGAGCGCACTCAGGTTTTAATGGATATTGCCAATATGACCGGTGGGATAGTTATAGGCACAGGAGATTTGTCTGAGCTGGCGCTTGGCTGGGCGACGTACAACGGCGACCACATGTCAATGTACGGCGTGAACGCATCGGTGCCAAAGACGCTTGTGCGCCATCTCGTGGGATACTACGGCGAGACATCGGAGAGCGAAGGGGTAAAAAGGGCTCTTTTGGATATCCTTGACACTCCGGTGAGCCCCGAGCTTCTGCCGGCTGAAAACGGCGAGATATCCCAGAAGACGGAGGACCTTGTGGGTCCATATGAGCTGCACGATTTTTTCCTCTACTACACCGTGCGCTTTGGGTTTGCGCCTGACAAGGTGTTTTTCCTGGCAAACCGGGCTTTTGACGGAGTGTACGACAGGGAGACGGTAAAAAAGTGGCTTATAACATTCCTGCGGCGCTTTTTCTCACAGCAGTTTAAGCGCTCCTGCCTGCCGGACGGGCCAAAGGTGGGAAGCGTGACACTGTCTCCCAGAGGGGACTGGCGCATGCCAAGCGACGCCTCAGCCGCACTGTGGCTTGATATAGCGGAGAACCTGTGATATTCTGTAATATAATGAAGTGAGTGCCCTAATAAACCGCCGGTTATCTGGAGGGATACGTATGAGCAGACATGCGAAGAAGCGATGGGTATTGGTAATAGTGCTTGCCGCCGTAATTGCCGCCGCAGTTGCAGTGGCGGAGGTGAGGCACGAAATGCGGAGAAACCTGAGCGTAAACCCGAATACGGACGGGGTTTCCCATGTAACGTACTTTACCCCTGACAGTGGGGCTGAAACAATACAGTACGATGAAAACCGTGAGGTCATAGACAGTGCGCTTGAAAATCTCGCAGGCGAATATACTTATGTACGCCGCGCAAGCACAGCCGGCACTGCCGGCGGCGGTCCCCATTCCATCAGCCTGTATGATAGGGAGGGTAATTTACTGGACACGATTTATTACAGGGACAAGTGTGTCTGGGTTAAAACAGGTGAGAATGCGTATTATTGCTATGAAAAAAACGGAGAGACTCTTGACCTCACAGAATTTGAGAAATTTATGGAAAATAACGGTAAGTAATATATTATTTTCATCTCCAACAAAATCGCCGTCAAAAACAGTAATATCTTTTAAATGTTGTAATTTCATTTAAATTTTCAAAAAATGCTTTACAAAACGGGACTGTGTATGATATAGTCAGATTGTAATTTAATAAGGCATGTCTCACCCGCGTATTTGCGCGGAACATGGAATCGGGTGAAAGTCCCGGCGAGTCGGTCACTGTGAAGTCCGTTATGGAATAAGTCAGATACATGGAGGCATGTATGTTTCCGCCGAAACTGAGAAACACTTTTTGCGTCTGTCACGTCTTCGGTCGGCAGGCGTTTTTTGTTTGCCGGCACATGGCGGAAACCGAATTTGGTTCGACTTTTGACATGTGTCGAATTCTGATATAGTGCCTAATTCCGTGGGAAGGAATCCTGAACCTTCCCGCGGATGCAAGGTGACAAGCGTAAAGGTGTTTTTGCTTTCCATATGGGAAAAAGCTTATACAGAGTTTGCTCGGAGGGGAATTTATTCCCCTCTTTTTGTTTGTTTAAACGGTTGGAAAGGGAAAGTCTGTGGATTTGCAGACGCTCTGCGCCTCTTGACAAAGCGGTGATGGTTTTCTATGATGGTTGAGGATTTTGTATAAAAGGGGGACGTCACATGATACCAATGTCACAGCGGCTGTATATGTCAACTGTGTGCGCAGGGGATACAGAAATGGCGGAAAAATACGGTCTCGGACTTGAAATTGCGGAGTACTGCACCGCGTTTAATATGGATACATACTTTGCGGAGACGGATAAAACAGTTAGGAAAAAGATGGAGAGCGCCGGGCATTTTACATTCCATTTTCCGTTTAATGAGCTCTGCCCGGCTGCGATTGACCCGCTTGTTGTTGAGATAACTGAAAGACGCTATCTCCAGGCGCTGGACGTCGCGGAAAAGTATGGTATCACAAGGCTTGTTGTACACTCCGGATATGTGCCCCTTGTGTATTACAAGGAGTGGTTTACCGAGAAATCAATAGAGTTTTGGAAGCGGTTTTTGGGAAAGCTCGATAAAGATGTGATATTCTGCTATGAGAATGTCATGGAGGACTCGCCCGATATGCTGTATGACATTGTATCTGAGGTAAATGACGAGCGCTTCGGCCTTTGTCTGGACGTCGGGCACGCGGCGACAATTGTTTCAAACACCCACCCGAGGGAGTGGCTTAAAAAGTATGGCGGCAGGCTATACCATATGCACATACATAACAATGACGGAAAGATGGACTATCATAATCCTCTTGGGGACGGCGTGCTTGATATGAAAGAACTAATCGATATGGGGCAGGCCTACGACAAAGTGACATTTACTATTGAGAGCCTTGACGGGGAAAAGTCCTGCACCTGGCTTAAAGAGAACGGATATATATAAACGGAGGTAAAAGAGATGGCGGTCTACACTGAAGAAAAGCTTAAAGAGGTAATTGGCTCTGTTACGGGGCCGGAAAGGGAGGCCATGGCGGCTGCGGAAAAGAGGCAGGCAGAGCTTGCAAAGCCACCGGGCAGTCTTGGAAAGCTGGAGGATATCTCGGTGCAGCTTGCGGGTATTACGGGCAAGGTGAAAAACCGTGTGGACAAGCGCCGGATTATTGTCCTTGCGGCTGACAACGGCGTGATAGAAGAGGGCGTGTCGTGCTCACCCCAGTCGGTGACCCTGGCCCAGACAATAAATCTCACCCGTGGGATAACGGGCTGTGCCGCCCTGGCAAAGCATTTTGGAAATGAGCTTGTTGTCTGTGACGTGGGTGTAAACGCCGAAATAAACTGTCCGGCGGTTATTGACAGAAAGATAGCCATGGGCACAAAGAACCTGGCAAAAGAGCCGGCGATGACGCGCGAGCAGGCTGTGCGCGCCGTCATGACGGGAGTGGAGATGGCAGAGCTTGCGGCATCTGACGGCGTAGATATAATCGGTGTCGGCGAGATGGGAATAGGAAACACGACCACCTCCTCCGCTATTCTGGCGGCCCTCACCGGAGAGAGCGCCGAGGCTGTCACAGGAAAGGGCGGCGGCGTTACCGACGAGAGCTTCGCAAAGAAAAAGGCTGTAATTGACGGCGCGATTAAACTGCACAGGCCAGACAGAAACGATGTCATAGATGTCCTTTCAAAAGTCGGAGGATTTGATGTGGCGGCAATGTGCGGCGTATTTTTGGGCTCGGCCTTGGTGAGAAAGCCCGTGGTAGTGGACGGGTTTATATCAATTGTGGCAGCGCTCTGCGCCGTGCGGCTCTGCCCCGATGTGCGCCACTACCTCATACCCAGTCATCAGTCATTTGAGAGGGGATATCAGATTGCCGCAAAAGAGCTGGGATTTGACGCGTATCTTCTTCTCGGCATGCGCCTGGGAGAGGGGAGCGGCTGCCCTCTGGCATTTGAGATTGTGGACGCTGCCTGCGCCGTTATAAATGACATGGCCACCTTTGCCGAGGCAGAGATAAACGACGATTATCTCGAGGAGATAAGGAAGAAAGACAGCTTTACTGTCTAAGGCGGTGAGAAAGTGACGGTTTTCATATCTGGAGGCTGTAAAAACGGAAAATCAATGCTGGCGCAGAGGCTGGCAAGGGATTTTGCCGATAACGGCGAGCTCTACTATGTGGCGACTATGATTCCCCACGATGACGAGGACGAGGCTAGGATTAAAAAGCACATCGCTGACCGTGACGGCTGGGGCTTTAAGACTATTGAGCGCGGCAGGGATATCTGCCGCTGCCTTGAGGAGGGAACGCCGGAGGGCAGCTACCTTCTTGACAGTGTGACGGCTCTGCTTTCAAACGAGATGTTTTCCGGCGGGGAGACGGATTTTTCCTCACCGGAGAGAGTTGCATGTGAGCTCTGCCGGTTTGCGGGTTCTGTAAAGGCACTTGTGCTTGTGAGCGATTTTATATATGCAGACGCCGGGAGATACGATGAGTTTACCGAAAGCTACCGCCGGGGACTTGCGCATATCGACAGGGAGCTTGCGCGTATAAGCGATGTGGTGGTTGAGGTCTGCGCCGGGAACTATATAGTCCATAAGGGGGTGCTTCCGGCGTGAAAAAGATAATAACAGGTTTTTTCATGTCCTGGGGTATGTTTTTTGCAGTGCTGTGTCCCGTGCGTCTTTGGGACGAAAATGCAAAGCTTGTCTCTGTCGTTATGATACCTTTTATTGGCGCGGCAATAGGCGCTTTGTGGGGGCTTGCAGGATTTCTTTTGGACCTTATAGGCGCTCCGTTTTTCCTCACTGCCGCTGCAATGACGGCCATGCCATATCTCCTGTCAGGCTTTATACACCTTGACGGTTTCATGGACTGCTGTGACGCCATACTGTCCAGAAGGGACCTTGCGGAGCGGCAGAGAATACTTAAAGACAGCCACACGGGGGCCTTTGCGGTAATCTGTGTGTGTATTTTGATGATGTTCGGATTTGCCCTTTTTGCCGGGCGAGACAGCGGGGTAAATGTCTGGGCGCTGATATTTGTGCCGGCGGGGGCACGGTGCGCGTCGGCAATATCCGTCCTGTCGTTTAAGCCCATAGGCCACAGCGGATACGCAGGTGCATATAAAGGGAAAAAACTTGGCTGCCGGGTAGCGGCATGGATTATTCTGGGAGTGACGGCCGTGCTTCCGGTAATAATTTTCGGACTGCCGGGACTGTGCAGTGTCGCCGCTTCCGCCGGCGGATTTATCGCTATCCTGTACGGACGGCACCAGCTTGGTGGAATGTCCGGAGATATTTCCGGATATGGAATTACAATCGGTGAGATATGCGGCGCCGCCGTGCTTTTGCTGGTGTGACGGCGGAAATAAAGGGGAGTGTTATATGGAGCTTATAATTGGCGGGGCATATCAGGGAAAAACCGGATACGCCGCCGAGAAATTCGGAATAACTGAAGAAGACACGTATATTTGCAGTGAAAATGAGATGGTTTCCTTTGATAAGCCGTGTATCGACCATGTGGAGGAATTTGTGCTCTATTGCGTGAAAAATGAGATGTCGGCCCGCGAAATATTTGAGAAAAACAGGGAAAAGTGGGGGAGCTCGGTTATAATGTGCCGGGAAATTTTTTCCGGAGTAGTGCCGGTTGACACGGTGGAACGCCTTTGGCGGGAGGAGACGGGCAGGGTATTAACCTGGCTCAGCTCAGAGGCCGGGAGCGTTACACGGCTTTTCTGCGGCATACCCCAGAGGCTGAAGTGATGAGAAGGCTGTATATGCTTCGCCACGGCAGGACGGAGGCCAATGACAGAAATCTCTATTACGGCGCGACAGATTTGGGGGTATCCCTGGAGGGGATAGACGAGCTTAAAAGGCTGCGCCGGGAGAGAAAATACCCGGACATCTCCGGGTGCTCGGTGTATATAAGCGGAATGAAGCGGACACTGGAGACGCTTGAGGTGCTGTATCCCGGGACAGCGGCAAAACGAGAGCCCCTTATAGCTGAAATGAATTTTGGAAAGTTTGAGATGCGCTCCTACGAGGAGATGAAGTCAGACCCGGAATACATTGCGTGGATAACAGGTGACTATCTTAAAAATGTGTGCCCAGGGGGAGAGAGCCCGGAAATGCACAGGCTGCGTGCTATTGAGGGATTTGAAAAAATACTTTCTGAGACTGACGGAGACGTTATGGTCATAACACACAACGGTTCAATGACGGCGTTTATGGAGCACCTTTTCCCCGGTGAGGGGGAAAACCGCTGGTATTGGAACAGCCCGAATGGTGAGGGCTTTTGTGTGGAGCTTGACAGAGGCCGCCCGGTGGGCTATAAGCGAATACCGGAGTAAGCGAAAATTATACTTTGAATGATAAGGTCATATGCGTACAGCAATCCCTCCGGGGTTGCCCGGCAGACCCACCTCCCTTTGCGCAAGGGAGGTATTGTGCGGTACTGGTGTGTCAAAAAGAAATGGCCCCCTTGTGAAAGGGGGCTGTCGGCGTAGCCGACTGAGGGATTGGCATGCTGTATTTTTAGATACCGGACGATACTTTTATGGGAAATATGCCCCAAGTGACAGGAGAAACCGCAAGGCCCATATGTGCTCTTTGTGCGGGGGCGGATATATTAAAATAGCCGCTTCAGGCTGAACAGATATAATAAGCACGAATAAAACCAGCTGAAAGCT
>CAJFTV010000166.1 GCA_904420055.1 Candidatus Alloscillospira gallinarum
CCCTTAAAGCAGCCGCGGAGCTTTTCGTTCTGCGTGGCAATTCCAACCGGGCAGGAGTCCATGTTACACACGCGCATCATGACGCACCCCATGGCCACCATTACAATGGAGCCAAAGCCGTATTCCTCCGCGCCCAAAAGCGCCGCTATCGCCACATCTCGCCCTGTGAGCAGCTTTCCGTCCGTTTCCAGCCGCACACGGGTACGCAGTCCGTTTAACAGCAGGGTCTGATGTGTCTCGGCAAGGCCCAGCTCCCATGGAAGCCCCGCGCCATATACAGAGTTTTTCGGCGTGGCTCCTGTACCTCCGTCAAAGCCCGAGACAAGAATTACCTCCGCCCCTGACTTTGCGACGCCTGCGGCTATTGTACCCACTCCGGCCTCAGACACCAGCTTCACGTTTATTGCCGCCTTTTCGTTTGCGCACTTTAAATCGTAAATCAGCTGTGCCAGGTCCTCGATTGAATATATATCGTGGTGCGGCGGCGGTGATATAAGCCCCACTCCGGGAGTGGAAAATCTTGTCGCGGCCACCGCCGGGTACACCTTTTTGGCCGGGAGCTGTCCGCCCTCGCCGGGCTTTGCCCCCTGTGCCATCTTTATCTGTATTTCCTTAGCGCTCAAAAGATACTCGCCCGTGACGCCGAACCGGGCAGAGGCAACCTGCTTTATGGCGCTGTTTCTTATGGTTCCGTAGCGGTCGGGGTGCTCGCCGCCCTCGCCGGTGTTTGACTTTCCGCCTATCTCGTTCATGGCAATGGCCATTGTCTCATGCGCCTCTTCCGACAGGGCGCCGTAGGACATGGCGGCGGTCTTAAACCTCTTTACTATGCTCTCGGCGCTCTCCACCTGGTCTATTGGTATGGGCCGGGCCTTCTCCATGTCAAACTCCATGAGGTTCCTCAGCCTCCCGGGGCGGGCCTCCTCCTGCACCATACGGCAGAAATTCTTATATTTTTCGTAGTCGTTCTCCCTCACTGCACGCTGTATCATGTGTATCGTGCGGGGATTAAAGAGGTGGTCCTCCTTGCCGCTGCGCTCTTTGTGAATGCCGTCGCTGTCAAGTGTCATATCCGTGTTGAGCCCCAACGGGTCAAACGCCCTTGTATGACGGCGCTCAATGTCTCTCTCAATATCAGACAGGGTAATTCCACCCACACGGCTGACCGTATTTGTGAAATACGTGTCTATAACCTCGCGGCCTATACCAACCGCCTCAAAAATCTGTGCGCCCATATATGACTGGATTGTGGATATCCCCATCTTGGAGGCTATTTTCACAATGCCGTGGAGTATGCCGTCACAGTAGTCGGTCGCCGCGGCGTAATAGTCCTTCTCCATAATTCCCTCTTCAATCATGCTCCCGATGGAGTCCAGTGCCACATACGGGTTAATTGCCGAAGCGCCAAACCCCAGCAGGGTGGCAAAATGGTGGACCTCCCGCGGCTCGCCGGTCTCAAGGATAATGGAGAGCTGCGTGCGTTTTTTGGTGAGTATCAGATGCTGCTGCACCGCCGACACCGCCAGAAGGGAGGGTATGGGCAGACGGAATTCGTCCACGTCCCGGTCGGAGAGTATGATAATATTCGCTCCGTTTCTCACGCACCTGTCGACGGCGACATTTAAATCGTCAAGGGCCTTTTTGAGAGACGTCCCCTTGTAATACGACATTGGCACAGTTTCTACTTTAAAGCCCGGTACGTTCATATACTTAATTTTCAAAAGGTCCGTGTTTGTGAGAATCGGGTTTCTAACTTTAAGGGACTTGCAGTTCTCCGGAGAGTCCTTCAAAAGGTTCCCGTCAGCCCCCAGATACACGTTTGTGGAGGTGACAATCTCCTCCCTTATGGCGTCAATGGGCGGGTTTGTCACCTGGGCAAAAAGCTGTTTAAAGTAGTTAAAAAGAGGCTGCGTCTGTTTTGAGAGGAACGGGAGCGGACAGTCATTTCCCATGGCAACCGCCGCCTCGCCCTCGTTTAGGGCAACATATTTTATATATGTATTTACGTCCTCATAGGAGTATCCAAACACCTTCTGCATGCGGATAAGGCTGTCGCCCGAAAGCTTCGGAACTCCCCTGTTCGGGATTTTTATTTCCCTGAGGTTTACAAGATTGTCCTTCAGCCACTCCCCGTAGGGCCTTGCCATGGCGTACTTCATTTTGAGTTCTTCGTCCTCAATTATTCTGCCCTCCACAGTGTCTACAAGCAGCATTTTGCCCGGGTGCAGCCGTTCTTTTACAAGGACGTTTGAAGGCTCAATTTCAAACACGCCAACCTCGGAGGACAAAATTAGATAGCCGTCCCGGGTCACATAGTACCTTGACGGACGCAGGCCGTTTCTGTCCAGCACCGCCCCCATTACATCGCCGTCGCTGAAGAGGATAGATGCCGGCCCGTCCCAGGGCTCCATAAGCGTGGCGTTATACTGGTAAAAATCACGCTTTTCCTGGGCCATGTTGCCGTCTGCGCTCCACGGCTCAGGAATGCTTATCATAACAGCCTTCGGAAGGTCCATGCCGGACATATACAAAAACTCAAGGCTGTTGTCAAGCATCGCAGAGTCTGACGCCCAGTGGTCCACAACCGGCAGCACCTTATAAAGGTCCTTGCCAAGTACGTCCCCCTCCATTGTCTCCTCTCTGGAGAGCATTTTGTTCACATTGCCCCTGATTGTATTAATCTCACCGTTGTGCACAATATACCTGTTGGGGTGGGCCCTGTCCCACGAGGGGAAGGTGTTTGTTGAAAACCGGGAGTGTACAAGAGCTATAGCGGACTTGTAGTCCTCACTCTCAAGGTCGGTAAAAAAGAGACGCAGCTGCCCCACAAGGAACATGCCCTTGTACACAATTGTCCGTGAGGACAGGGAACAGACATACGTCTCCGGATTTGATTTTTCAAAAATTCTCCTGGCAACATAGAGCCGGCGGTCAAAGTCCACCCCGGGAGCTACATCGGCGGGCTTCTCAATAAAGGCCTGATAAATGGCAGGCTTACATTCCAGCGCACGGGTGCCCAAAACACTGTCATCTGTGGGAACCTTTCTCCACCCAAGCATGTTCAGGTTTTCCCGCTCCAGCACTATTTCAAATATCTTCTGGGCGTGACGGCGCTCCTTCTCCCCAGGAGGGAAAAAGAACATTCCAACGCCAAAGCTGTTGTCTCTGGGCAGATTAATCCCCGCATTTTTTCTGAAAAAGTCATGGGGAAGCTGAGTAAGTATGCCAACTCCGTCACCCGTCTCGCCAAGAGCGTCCTTTCCGGCGCGGTGCTCAAGCCTCTCGACGATAGTCAGGGCGTCGGAAACAGTCTTGTGGGTTTTTACACCTTTAATATTTACAATTGCGCCAATTCCGCAGTTGTCGTGCTCAAATGCCGGGCTGTACAGACCCGGACCTGTGTGTGTTTCCGGTCTTCTATTCATACACTGTCTCCTTTACTCATGCGGCGGAAATTTCCCCACGTTTTCAGCCAAGTTTACTCAACATTATATACAAATATACGAACTTGGTTTTGTAGAAAAATGATACCACTCCGGAGATGTGATGTCAATGAAACTCACAACGTCAAATATTACAAAATATGATTTTCAGTCAGCCGTTTTATGTCATTTTAGACCTAAAATATGATTATTGCCGCATAAAATTGCAATATCATTGTATTGCTCATGCAAATTCTCTGTCAATGCACAACGCTATGACGCGAAAGCTGAGGCCACGCTTCCATACTTTTCAAGTGACGACGAGGCATTCCAGGTCAGGTATCCTCCATCGAGCCCCGCATCATAAAGTCCGCGTATCTGGGCGGCTATTTCCTCCGGCCCATACTCGTTATACGGCTCCCTAATTGCGTCGTATGCCTGTATCCAGGTGCGCACCCGGGCGGGAGTTGCAGTCTCCCCCTGGCGGGCTGCGGCATTCTTCCCCCAGCCGAGCAGCGTCTCATACGGGTGCTCCCACGGACGCCAGTCCCCGCTGGAGGCAAAGTGGTCCGGATAAGGCATTCCGCTTATGGCGTCCACCACATTGCTTATTGCCGGCCAGTACTGCCCGTATGCGGTTACATATGCATATGCGCTCTCCCCGAACACATCGGCGCTTATATACGCACCGGCATCGTGCAGCCTGTCGGCGGCATACATTAAAAACCGCTGTATTGCCTGTGCCTTTGTCTCGCCGTATGTATTTCTGTAATCTATGGTGCCCTCCCTTTCATACCCCGCAGTGAGGTCCGGAAATCGCACATAGTCAAACTGTATCTCATTAAATCCCACAAGTTCCACTGCCTCCACTGCGAGGTCGGCCTTATACTGCCACACATATCTGTCATACGGGCTTGGCCAATACGCCCCGGACAGGGTAAGGGGCGCGCCGTCAACTCCCGTTATGGCGCACTCAGGGTGGTCGGATACAAAGTTGCTGTCGTTAAACGTGGTAATACGCCCTATGACATATATCCCAGCGTCCTTTGCCTTCTGTATCGCCAGCCTGTAGCTTTCAAGCGTATTTACCGCCGAGGCCGCAGTGCTGGGAGAATATCGCTCCATAACCGGCGAGGGGTATCCCACCGTCGGTCCGTCGGTTATGTCCACTACAAACGCATTTATGCCGGAGGACTGGGCAAGCGCAATGTACTCGTCCATATCCCCCACCCGCCAGGAGGCTATATACAGGGTCCGGCAGGTCTCCGGCATGACGTTGTCCGCAAAGCTTCCCTTTTCCCTGGGAAAATAGTCAAGTCCTGCGGCGTCTCCCCCGCCGTAGATATCGCCCCTCCCGGCGTGTACGGCGTATTGGCCGTTGTAGTCATAGTATAAATCGGCCTCTTCCTTTGAATATGCCACATACTCCGCCCTAATATACCCGGCGTTTTCCCCGGCTGTCACAGCATACATGTTTACCCGCCCATTTTTGTCTATGAAATCGCAGTCCTGAACGGTGAGGGCGCTTCCCTTTTCTGCGAGATACGGTGTTAGCTCCCCCGCCTTATTCAGGAGGTTTACGGTTGTCCTCACATATACCGTGTCCTCTGCCAGGGCCCCGGTAATATCCGTGGAAATATTCTCCCGCAGGGTATAGCCCGCGCCGCTGTCCCACATTATTCTGACGGTGTCACTCTTCCCGTCAAGATATGTCACCTCTGTGCCACGGGACAGCTCTACTGCCTCGGTACACTCCCTGTCACCGTAAACAACCGCCGTCTCCCCAGCTGCAATAAGATACCCGGAAAGCCTTTTCTGCCGCGGGGGACGCACATCTGTCAGGCGAGGCAGAACAGCCCGCTCCCTCGTAACGGTGCCATCTTTTCTCATAAACACAAGCATGAGGCACGCTGCCACTATTAAAGCGGCAATCACTGCCATTATAACAGCCGCCCAGGGCCGTTTCTTTCCCCCCTTTTCAGAAGGGAGCTGCTCTCCGGTCCGCTCTTTGGTATTCATATCACACAATCCCTTTCAAAAAAAGCGCAGCCGCCATATTTCAGCATGCTGCGCCACCTCTTTTTATAATCACGCTCCAGGCCGCGCCTTTCCCGGCGGCAGCCCGTCCGTACAAAGCACGTGCCCTATATATAAACGGCGTGTTAAGCCTTGATCTGTTCTTTCAAAAAGTCAGCCACTTCCGAAACCATATGAAGGCCAAAGCTCCTCTTCGCCCTTGGCTCCGGCTCGTCCGTTATTACGGCTATGCACTCCTCCGGCGGAATGGGAAAGTCGTTTCCGCTCTCCCTGCGGCGCATTGCAATCTTTGGCCACGGTCCGGCCTTGTACCCCTCTGTTATTATAATGTCCACATCGTGCAGCCCCGCCACAAGCTCCTCGGGCGACACATATCTGTTCTCCATTACCGCGGCCTTTGTGTTTGACGAAATAACTGTGACGTCAGCGCCGGCGGCGGTAAAACGCCAGCTGTCTTTTCCCTTTTTATCAATTTCAAACTCGTGGGCGTCGTGCTTATATACCGCCACGCGAAGGCCCCGCGCCTTGAGCTCGGGTATAAGCTTTTCCAAAAATGTGGTCTTTCCCGTACCTGAAAACGCCACAAACGAGAAAACCGGTACTGACATATCCTTTTACCTGCCTTCCTTGTCCCTGTATATCTTCTCAAGGTAACCGGCAAATTTCTGAATTGCCGGATTCTCCGTGTCCTCGTGCCAGAAGCACTGCAGCTTTTCCGTCTTGCCCGTAGGATAGCATGTCAGGCTGCTGTGAAGGCTGAGACGGCTGAGCATTGTGGAGATAAACACCCCCTGCCCCAGCTCTGTGGCCATATAGGCTGACTCTATATTCGGGGCAATTATAATCTCCGACGGAGTAAATCCCAGCTCGCGGCACTGCCGCCGAGCCCGCTCCTTCGTCTCGGACACCGTCTCATGGCTGGAGGCCGCCTTTATAAACGGCTCGTTTTTAAACGTCTCCACCGTGGCCCCGTCTGTCACGCCTGGATTTTCCGGAGAGACCAGCAGCACCAGCGGAGTTGTGAGTATATCGACCTTTTTTATCCCCGCAGATTTCGGGGCAAACTCCCTGTAGGTGATAATTATATCAAGTTCACGTGCATTAAACCGCTCTATCAGCTCATACTGCGGCTGTTTTTCCCCGGAAAAGCTCAGGTTCGGACTGTCCCGGCGTATGAGCTTCAGCGCCTCGGCTATGCCGTCGGATATCTCCAGCATCTCGAGATATCCAAGACTTATGCCTCCGCGAATCTCCTCATAGTAACGCCGGAGCTCCTCCCCCGCCTGTCTGAAATCAGTCTGAAACCGCTCAAACAGGTCCCTGTATACTTCACCGGCGTGGGTTATGGCAACATAGTGCCGCGTCCTCGTAAAAAGCCGGAAACCGAGCTCATCTTCAAGCCGGGCGATATACTTGCTGACAGACTGCTGCGTCATATACATATCCCGGGCCGTCTCTGTAAAGCTCAGGGTCTTTGTGAGGGATAAAAAGCACTTTATAGACGTCTCGTTTATCATTCCTCTTACTGCCTTTCGTATAGTCTGGCGGCCAAAGCTCCGCAGGCAGGCAAATAAGTTTCCGTCCGCCAAAGGCCGTCACCGGCAGGTTCCCGCCGCTTTCAAGGGCTTCTGAAAACCCGCCTGCCGCTTCCACCTTGTGAAACGGCGCTTCTATCTGTATTTTAGCTTATACTATTTTAGTGTTTTTTTCAACGGGGAACAGGTAAATAATCGCCGTTCGCGTGAAATTACATCTCCGTTTTTCAAAATACGCCCTTTTCTCATGTTGTTGACAGGAAGAAATTGTGCTATACTGTGAAATGGATTAATATTCGGAAAAACCATGTCTGCGCCGGTATTTCCGACTGTTCTAACGGAGGTGGACACCATGGCCGAGCTCACGCCCATGATGAAACAATATATAAAAATCAAAGAGGAAAACCGGGACTGTATCCTGTTTTTCCGCCTGGGCGACTTTTATGAGATGTTCGGTGACGACGCGAAAACGGCGTCTGAGGAGCTGGACCTTGTCCTGACCACCAGGGACAGGAGCAAGGAGAACAAGGACGACCGCATTCCCATGTGCGGCATACCGTACCACTCCTCTGAGGCGTACATCGCCCGGTTAATTTCCAAGGGATATAAAGTGGCCATATGCGAGCAGCTGGAGGACCCGGCCCTTGCCAAAGGCCTTGTTGAGCGGGACGTGGTACGCATAATTACCCCCGGAACGCTCATAGACACCTCCATGCTGGACGAGAGCAAGCCAAACTATATGTGCTCTGTCTTTCTCTGCGGGGGCGGCTCCGCCGTATGCTTCTGCGACCTCTCTACCGGCGAAATCTCCGTTACGGAGTTTCCGGCAGA
>CAJFTV010000167.1 GCA_904420055.1 Candidatus Alloscillospira gallinarum
GGGAGATGAGTTATGAACAAGACAGTGCGGATAATTCTAACGGCTATTTTGGGACTTGTGTTTCTCGCCGCCTCCACCATGCTCGTGTATGAGATGATGCAGCGGCGCATATCGGCCGGATATGTGGGAGGACTTCAGCTTGAGTATGAGCCGGAAATTCCACTGGACGACCAGGGGCGTTTCGTGGGACATCAGTCTGGAAATGACCTGAGCAATGAAAAACTGCAGGACCTTATAGACCAGTATCCGGATGTGGTGTGCTGGCTCACGGTAAATGGCGCGGATGTGAGTGACCCGGTTGTGCAGGGGTCCAGCAACGACACCTATCTGCGTTCTGACCTTGACGGAAATTATCTCCTTGCGGGCACAATTTTTATGGACTTCAGAAATTCAAGTGATTTTTCAGACCCGGTGACGGTTATTTACGGCCATAATATGACTGATGGAATTATGTTCGGTCAGATAGAAAAATACCGTGACTTTAATTACCTTATGGAAAATCCTGACGTGTATATCTCCACGCCTGACGACACGGTTCACTATACTGCAGTTGCCTGCACTGTTGTGGATGCATATGACGGGGCGGTATATCAGAACATCGGCGGGGACGAGTGCGGAACCACTGTTGCGGAGTATCTCGACACTGTCTCTGAGAAAAACCCGGAGGTTTACTACAGCACAGAGAGCAGCTATCTGGTGCTCTCTACCTGTTCCTATCAGTATGACACGGCGAGGACTGTAATAATCTGTGTGAAAAACAACGACTGATAAATAGAAGTCTCTGCCGGTGAATTCCGGCTGAGACTTTTAAATAACTGTATTGTAAAAAAGCAGCCCATATGTTCTCTTGGGCTGCTTTGGTGTTATTTTATGCTGTTTTCATCTGTGACTTTAAAGCCCATGGCCTTTAAAAGCCCGGCGGTTATGCCGTCGCCGGTGATAAGTGTGCCGGAAAATGTACCGTCATATATAGTACCGCAGCCGCAGGAAGGGCTTTTTGATTTGAGAACGGCAAACTCTACATTGTGTTCTCTGGCAAGTTCCAGCGCATGGCGCGCGCCTTTTTCATATTCTGCTGTGACGTCCCGCCCGGCGCTGGATATTACACGGCCGTTCACAATTTCTGCCGGGTCTCTTGGTGTGGGCAGTCCGCCGTCCTGCTCCGGACAGATTGGGATTATCTCGTATTTTTCACTCAGCGCGCACACCGCGTCATTTTTACAGCTGTCGCCTTTATACCGGCAGTTTATGCCCAAAAGACATTTGCTGACAAGTATTTTTTTCATATTTTTTTACTCCTATGCATATCCCCAAAGACGATATATTGTCTTTGGGGATTATTGCGAGTTTATTTTTTACGTGAAGATTTTGCGGCTTTTGCTGCCGCCTTTTCAGCCGCCTCAGCCCGCTTTAAGTCCTCCGGCGCGCCGAAATTCCTTATCTCATTTTTTACCTTTGGCAGTATTGCGTTGAGTATAATACCTATTACAGTGGCAATGAATACTCCGGTGAGCCTTATGCTTAGGCCGCCGCCCAGGGCGACTGTAATGCCGTTGTCATTTGTGGCCACAATTGTGCCTATGCCGACTACCAGTATCATGGCGACTACCATGATGTTTCTTGTCTTGGTCATGTCGACGACAGAGGCAGCCAGTGTCCTGAGGCCGATAGCGGAAATCATACCGTAGAGTATAATCTCGATTCCGCCGCGGACAGGTGTGGGGATAGTCTGCAAAAATGCGCCGAACTTTCCGAAAAAGCCCAGGATTATTGCAAATACAGCCGTCCAGCGGAGAATTTTCGGATTATAGTTTTTTGTGGCGGCGAGAACACCGGTGTTCTCAGAATATGTCGTGTTGCAGGGGCCGCCTAAAAGCCCGGCAAGCGCGGTTGCCGCGCCGTCCCCCAAAAGTGTACGGTGGAGGCCCGGGTCCTTAAAGAAGTCCTTGCCGCACACGGCGCCGTTTGTGGTGATGTCGCCGATGTGCTCCATAAAGGGAATAATTGCTATGATTGCAATGGAGATGACAGCGCCCCAGTCGGTGAATTTGGGGAGGCTGAAGAACTGAATGCCGTTTGTATCTGTGGAT
Organism: Candidatus Alloscillospira gallinarum; assembly: GCA_904420055.1. Lineage (GTDB taxonomy): Bacteria > Bacillota > Clostridia > Oscillospirales > Oscillospiraceae > Alloscillospira > Alloscillospira gallinarum. The sequence continues at coordinate 2,091 of CAJFTV010000167.1, forward strand.
ATAAAGGGAATATTGAGCCAAGCGGCTTCTTTAAAAGGAGTGAAATCCATAAGGCCGGGCATGCAGGTAAAGTTGAGAATTACACTCAGAATGTATCCGGCGAGGATACCGATGAGTATGGGGATTATGTTGAAGATTTTAAATACCCTGTTTTTCTTAAATTCCACAACATTGAAAAGGATTGTGACGGCAATTGTAAACACAGCGATAAGTATGTGAGCCCAGTTTACCTTGACCGCCGCGGTCGCAGCGTCATACGATACGCCTACATCATTCATACCGGTTTTTGCAAGGCTGAGACCTATTAGTATTATTACAGGGCCGGTAACAACAGCCGGAAAAATCTTTTTTACCCTTGCCGGACCGATAAGGTACACAATAAGAGCAAATACAAAATACAGGAGACCGGCGCCGATTATACCGGCCTGGGCTATCTGGATACCCTCCTGGGATACCTTTCCGTCCACCATTGAATAGGCGCATATGGCGCTTATAAACATGAAGCTGGAGCCCAAAAATACCGGCACCTTGAATTTGGTGATGACGTGAAACAGCAGTGTCCCAAGTCCGGCGGTGACAAGTGCCACCGATACGTTCATGCCTGTGAGAAGCGGCACGAGGATTGTGGCGCCGAACATTGCAAAAAGGTGCTGTATGGCGAGGAGCCATTCCTTGCCGTTTACCAGCCAGATAGTGCCATGCTTTGGAGCCTTTGGCGCTTTTTTCTCCATAAAATTTCCCTCCGTTATTAAGTTTTGGCCTTCTGGGAGCCCTGCTGCTGTACACTGCCGGAAGCTTTCAGCCTGCGGGTGTCCGTCCCAAGTCGCAGGTTTTAAATGCTGTGTGTACAGGGAACATGGTTTTACGCAGTAAAAAAGCCATATCGGTATATGACATGGCAAGAAACTCAAACATTGATTATTAAGATAAATGCCCTGCGGATATATCAGTATCTCCCATTCAGACCACGTAGATATTAACATAACATAAAGACGGTGTCAACTTTTTTCGACAATAAAGGGACGGCAATTTGCTTATTCTCTGTGCAGATGTTATAATCAGTAAAACAATGCAGAAAAGACGATTAAAATCTGCGCAGAATAATGGAGGGACAAAAATGGAGGACTATTTTAAAAATGTGGTGATTTTTGACCACCCCCTTATCGCCCATAAGATAACACACCTGTGCGATGTGAACACAGGAACAAAAGAGTTTAATGAAATTGTGGGAGAGCTGGCAATGCTCATGGGCTATGAGGCCCTGCGGGATATGGAGACGGAGCTTGTAGAGATACAGGCGCCTCTTGCAAGGTTTAAATCCCCTGTACTGAAGAATAATTTTACCATAGTGCCAATACTGAGGGCGGGGCTTGGAATGGTGGACGGGCTGAGAACCCTGTCGCCCACGGCAAGGGTTGGCCATATCGGCATGTACCGTGATGAGGAGACGTTGGAGCCCCACGTTTATTTCCATAAGATGCCCTCAGACGCAAAAGATGGTCCTGTAATAATAGTTGACCCGGCCCTGGCTACGGGAGGCAGCATGGAGGCGGCCGTGCGGTTTGTCAAGGAAAAGGGGTGCACAAACATAAAGTGCATGTGCCTGATTGCGGCCCCTGAGGGTGTGCGGCGCGTCATGGAGAGCCACCCGGACGTAAAGCTGTACATAGCAAAGTATGCGGACGCTCCCCTGAATGAAAAGGGGTATATTGTCACGGCTTTCGGTGACGCGGGGGACAGGGTATTTGGGACAAAATGACATGGAATTTTTTAAGGTGTCAGGCGATAGAAGGGCTTTCTATGACCTGCTTTTGCTTGCGGACGAGCAGGAGGACATGATTTCCCGGTATATAGACCGTGGGGATATGTTCGTTCTGAAAGAAAACAGCGATGTTTGCGGCCAGGCCATTGTCACTGAGGAGGGAGACGGCATATATGAGATAAAGAGCCTGTCCGTATATCCGAAATACCAGAAAACAGGTGTGGGAAGCCGCATAGTGCAGCAGTGCCTTGAATATTATGTAAACTGGAAAGAGTTCCGCGTCGGAACCGGCGACGCCCCGGAGGGAACTGTGACTTTTTATGAGAAGCTTGGGTTTAAAAGGTATGGTGTCATAGAGGATTTTTTCACTCTGAACTATGACCACCCGATAATTGAAAATGGACATCGTCTAAAAGACATGGTAATGCTGAAAATGACGCGGTAAAAATAACTCCCTGATTTATATCAGGGAGTTATTTTAGCTGTTCTTATTTAAAGCCTGTTCCAAGGCGATGGAGAGCTGGTCAGGACATGACGTATCCCTGTATCCACAGGTCGTCCCGCGGAGTTTTTTTATTACGTCCCTTGCGTTCATTCCCACGACGAGCTGCGATATGCCCTTTAAGTTGCCGGGGCAGCCGCCATGGAATTTTACGTGTTTTATTGTCTCGCCGTCAAGCTCTACTTCGATAGTTTTGGAGCACACGCCCCGAGTCATGTATACCATTTTGTATTTCTCCCTGAGTTGTTGTTAAAAATTTGTGCGCAGCAGGCCGCACCGCGCATTTTTACAATGATTACATTCTAAAAGTACGGCATGCACAATACAGCACTGCCCGCCGCGATTATAACGGCAGCGAAGTGCGCAATTGCGAAATGTTGTAATGTATTATATCATGGCTTAAATCCCATTTCAATATGTGTAATAAAGCGTAAAAGTTCCTCATACAGTTAAAAAAGAAATAACTGTACGGAGGAAAAAGGGCAAATGCGAAAAATAAGCAGAGCAAAAAGTAAAAGTAGCGGCAAACCGGCACAGGCAATCGTGACGTGGCTTCTGTGTATGCTGGCGGCGTGTATTCTCATAAAGTCAATTGCCGGTTCAGAGCTGGGGAAGAAGATAGAGACAGAGCTTCAAAGCTTCGCGATGAGGGACGGTACGGCCGAAACAATACTTGGCATGGAGATGGGCTCGCCGTTTAAAAACATGGGCCTTGTAAATGTGGCATTGGACGCGCCGGATACTCCGGAAGAGGCCGGAGAGACGGGCAGTGACGCACAGGAGACCGTGGTAGGTGAGTCAGCTATTCCTGAGGAGATAGAACCTGAGGATATCCAGACTGAACAGATTGAGACTTTTGGAAAGACAGTGTACGACCTTGTGGAGGGAAATGTATTTACCTCAGGTCAGACCCTTGATAATTCTGTGATAGAACTTGACAATACAACAGGATATGAGGTGGATACAAGCGCGCTTTTAAACCAGCCCCTTAATATGACAATTAATCCGGAGGAACCCACAGTGCTCATCGTGCACACCCACGGCAGCGAGGCATATACCCCGGCGGGAGATGATATCTATACTGAGACGGATTCCTACAGGACCGAGGATAACAACTATAATGTAGTGAGGGTGGGCGAGGAGCTTAAAAACTGTCTGGAGGCATATGGCATTTCCGTAATACATAACACAACGCTTCACGATTACCCCAGCTATAACGGCGCATATGACCGCGCAGCGGTGACAATATCAGATATGCTCAAGCAGTACCCCACAATTAAAATAGTAATTGACCTGCATCGTGACGCAATATTAAATATGGACGGCTCAGTTTACAAATCCACAGCGAATGTCAATGGAAGCGAGTGCTCACAGCTCCTTTTTGTAATGGGCACAGATAAGCTTGGGGCAAACTTTCCCCACTGGCAGGAAAATCTTCAGATGGCTATAAAGCTCCAGTATGCGCTGGAGAATATGTACCCTTCTATAACAAAGCCGATACTTATCTCCGAATATGGATACAATCAGGGGGCGACAAACGGCTCTATGATACTTGAAGTGGGCTGCAACGGCAATACCCTGCAGGAATCTCTGGCCGCTGTAAGGTATTTTGCAGACGGCGCGGCAGAAGTAATCGCAAGTGCAATAGAAAAAACTGAATTTGCTATTGACAAATAAAAAACAAGGCGATATAATAAACCTCGCCGTATGAGCGAGAGTGCTGGAATAGGTAGACAGGCACGTTTGAGGGGCGTGTGTCTTGTGGCGTGTGGGTTCGACTCCCATCTCTCGCACCAAAATCGGAACAAGTATCACTTGTTCCGATTTTGTTTTTATTGTATTCCTTGAGAGGGAAATTTAAGGACGAAATAAAATATGGAAAGACACTGCAAATGTCTTTCCATATTTTTTAGTGTAATTATGGAGCTCTTATTCAAGACTTATTTCCAGTGACTGCAAAAGGTTTAAGGCCTCAATCATGGAGAAACGCGCACCTTTAAGCCTGCACGACAATATATCCACCTGATAACCGGTGGCACCGCGAAAGTCGGCTTTTTGCAGGTCACACTTATAAAACTCTGTATTATCCAGGTCACAGCTATTAAAGTTACATTCTGAAAGGTCGCACTCGGCAAAGGTGGCGCCTGAAAGGTCAGAGCCGGAAAAATCAAATTTTCTGAATGAAATATTCATGAAGCTATTGTATCTCAGCTTGCAGTTTTTCAGACTGTGTATAGGAGATGAAAACCAGCCGTCCGGCAGCAGCAGAGCCCAGTTTACGCCCAAAAGGACGCAGTCTGTAAACTCTGCGTATTTTACCTCGGTATGTTCTGTTTTGACGGCCATGATAGTGCAGCCTTTAAAACGGCATTCTGAAAAAATACAGCCGGAAATGGTGCTTTCGGTTAGTGTACAGTTACAAAATTCACAGTCAATAAACTCACAGCCGGAGAGTGTGCCGTGTTCGATTTTAATGTTTTCAAATAGCTCGTACTCAAAATAGTTTTCAGCCATATGCAAGGTCCTTTCACAGATACGGTTTTGAAAATGTGCCACAATGAATTATCTCATATCTGATTTTTACTTGCAACATATGTGTGCCGGGCATTATAATTATAAGGTCCGGTTATGGCCAGTTCTGCGGAGGTATGAAAATGGAAATGATAAGAGAGTTAAAAATGGAGGACACAGAGGAAATAAAAAAGATGGTTCTGGCAATTTTCTCTGAAGAACCGTGGAATGATGTGTGGACTGACGAGCAGCTGCATTTATATGTGCTTGAGCTTATTGGCGGCAGTAATTCTTTGGCTTTTGGGCTTTATAAAGACGATTTGCTGGTTGGAATATCTTTGGGACGGGTGCGGCACTGGTGCAGGGGAACGGAATATTGGATGGATGAATTTGGCATTCTGCCGGAAGAGCAGAACCGCGGTTTGGGAACGGATTTTTTACAGATGATTGAGCGCGCTCTTTTGGAGAGGGATATTACAGAAATAGTGCTTCTTACTGAAAGAACGGTATATGCCTGCAATTTTTATAAGATGAACGGGTTTGAAGAAAAGGAAGAGCAGGTTTTTATGGCAAAGAGCTTAAGCTAATTTTCAGCGTATATTTAACTTTATTACAGGTACAACGACAACGAGTGCTGCGTCGGAAAAAGAGCGTTTAAAACTCCCGGGGTTAAACCCGGGAGTTTTAATGTAAAGAGTTTTGATTAAGTTGAGAGGAAGATTTTTGAAGAATACAAGTATTACGGAAACTCTTTACACACGGAATTTTTCCATCATGCCTGTTTTATCCGGAGTGTGCTCCGGCAGCTGGTATATGTCGTATCCGGGATATTCGTTTCCCTCTACAAAACAGGGACCGTCAGGGGTAAAACATACATCCCAGCCCACATATCCAATCTGAGGAACTACATGGGAGGCGCTTTTGCACAGTTCAAGCGCTTCCTGCCAGAAAGGAAACTGAAAGCCCTTTATGGCGGCGCCCGTCTCCGGGTGAGTTTCATAAAGCACCTTATTTTTGTCTATGGCGCGGTCTTTTACTATTCCCGTCTTTTCGTCTACCGGAGCCACCATGCCGCCGCTGTTGAAGTTGTCCACAAACCGGCCGTTACCTATACGGAAGTAGGCGCAGATTATGTGGGGGATATTGTCTTTTAAAATCGTGACAATGCGCACAGTGTTTATTGAGCCCGGGTATATGGCTGAGACTGCCGGGTGCTGCGTGATAACCTCCTCAAGCTCATAGTCCGCTCCGGGACGGGTTATATGGTCATAGACTGCCTGAAGCGAGGGGAATTCTGACGTATCGAGTTTTTCTATGCCATGTCCGCACTTTCCGTCTGTGGGCTTTGCCATAAACACACTGTGACGGCGCAGAAAATCAAGGACGGTGTCCTTAGGAGTGCCGGAGACTACAATCCAGTCACGCTTTATATAGTCCGAAAATGCTGAATTAAATTCCGCCTTGTTTAAAAAGCAGTGGTAGAAACTGGGGTCGTTGTACCGCCTTACAATATCATTATTTCTGCCGCGGGTGATGTATGTGTCGCGCTGCTCCGGTGTTAAATTGTACATCTCAAACAGGTTGTAATCCATATATCCGGCGCCGTATTTGGCACCGCAGTTTACCATATCTACAAAAAGCCATATCCTGGACCTGCCGGTTTTCCTGTGAATAGTTCCAACGGTTTTCAGCATGGCCTTTTTGTCCATTTCGTTAAACCTTTTTATAAGATAATTAAGCTTCATATGTTCCTCCGTGTGCGAGCGTTAAGAACCATGTATTAAGTATGAGCGGAATAGCGCCAATAATTTGTAAGATAATAAAATTAATGTTATTCCATAAAGCTTAAATAAAGTTAAAATAAAACTTAAAAATCTTCAAAGCGGAGTTTTTTTATTTGAGAACAGATAAAAAAGACTTCATTGCAAGTGTAGACAAGTATTGCTATAATAGTATAGATTGTAAATTGAAATTAACTTATTGAAACGGGGACTTTTATTATGAGAACAGCTCTCATTATTATAATATGCAAACTGTGCCGCTTTTTAGGCAGACTTTTGGGGAAAGGCAGCAGCCTGCCCGGAAAAATTGCCCTGAAGCTTGACCCGAATATACTGAAAAAAGTAAAAATGCCGCAGTATATCGTGGCTGTTACCGGAAGCAACGGCAAAACGTCTACAGTGGAAATGATTGCCCATGTGCTCCGGCAGAGCGGACGAAAAATAGCCTATAACAGGGAGGGGTCAAATCAGATTGAGGGTGTGACAACCTTTATTTTAAACGACTGTACTCTGTCCGGCAGGGTAAAAAGCGACCTCATTTTACTGGAGAGCGATGAGCGTTTTGCCAGATTTACGTTTAAGTACTTCACTCCCACCCACTATGTTATTACAAATCTCTACCGTGACCAGCTCACGAGAAACGGACACCCGGAGTGGATTTACCGCCTGCTGAAAAAGAGCATTACAAGTGACAGCACCCAGCTTGTGCTTAACGCCGACGACCCGCTTGTATCATGCTTTGGCCTCGGACGTGAGAACACTGTGTATTACGGAGCCGGCAGGATAGACGGCGATGTGGAGGAGAATACCAGCATATACAACGACGGCGCCTACTGCCCAAACTGTAAGGAGCCACTTAAATACGATTATTACCACTATAACCACATAGGGTACTATCACTGTGAAAGCTGCGGGCTGCACCGGGAAAGGGCGGCCTATGAGATTACGGCGGCAGACCTGCACGAGGGGTACGTGACAATAAATGGCAGGTACCGCATTGACCTGGCATTTAAGAGCCTGTATCACTGCTACAATATATTGGCGGCATTTTCCATATGCAATATTTTAGGAGTGCCGGAAGATGAGATTTGCAGGACGCTTGGCAGTTATATTTTAAAGAGCGGGCGTGTTGTGACATTTACCGCCGGAGAGAACAGCGGCGTGCTGCTCACCTCAAAGCATGAAAATTCTGTGTCATATGACCAGGCGATACGCCTTGTTACCCAGGAGAAAAAGGACTGCACGGTTGTGGTAATAGTTGACGCCATAAGCCGGAAATACTTTACCAGCGAGACCTCCTGGCTGTGGGACATTGACTTTGAGCTCCTCAGGGCGGACAATGTTAAGCGGGTAATTTTAGCCGGTGAGTACTGCTATGACCTAATGTCGCGCTTTTCATACTGCGGTATAGACAAAGACAGAATAGAGATTATCCGGGATATTGGAGAGGCGGTCCAGGCAATAAAGGCCCCTGACGCTGGATATATTTACGTCATAACCTGCTTTTCAGACAAGGATAAATTCCTTTCAAAGGTAAAAGCTTAAGGTATGAGGAAAGAGATGCTGAAAAGATGAAAATACTTTTTTTATATCACGATTTAATGAACCTGTACGGAGAAAACGGAAATGTTCGCGTAATGGCGAGGCATATTGCAGACCAGGGACAAAGTGCCGAGGTGGAGTGCAGGACTGTGGGCGATGAGGTGGATTTTTCACAGTACGCATTTATATACGCCGGCTCCGGGACGGAAAGAAACCAGAAAAAAGCGCTGAGTCACTTTATAAAGTACAGGGAAAGATTTATTTCCGCCATACAGGGGGGGACGGTGGCCCTTTTTACCGGGAACGCCTGCGAAATGCTGGGAAAAAGGATTACAGACGGCGATGGACGCAGTTTTGAGGGGATAGGGTTAATCCCGTTTGAGAGCGTTGAGAGCGATGATATACGCTATACTGGGGACGCGGTGTGTACGCCTCTGACAGGGGGGCTTTTCCGCCCTGTGGTGGGGTTTATAAATAAATGCTCTGAAGTGACCGGTATAGAGGAACCGATTTTTGATATGCAGATGGGCTATGGAAACACAAACAAAGACAGCGGAGAGGGATTTAGGGTAAATAACCTGTTTGGCACTCACCTGATAGGGCCGCTCCTTGCCAAGAACCCGGAGTTTGCGGGCATGGTTCTGCGCCTTATCGGAGGAAGAGAGGGATTTACCGTGACGTCTAAAACCTGCGAATATGAGGAGAAAGCGTATGAAATTACGCTGAGTGAGCTTAATAAGAGGATAAATGCCTGAATTGATTTTCGAATTTTGAAGGATTTTCTGCATTTTATTATTATTACTGACGAAAAATACACCATGTATTCTCCGGCATAGTGCAAAAAGAGATAAACGAATAAAAAATTTGAAATATCACTTTAAATGTTTATACAATTAAAGTATAATATAATCGGCATTGGGCGCTGAAAGGCCCTGCCGAAAGGGGAGACAAAGTTGAACTATTTCCAGAAAGACATAGAGACTATGCCGAGAAAAAAGATTGAGGAGCTCCAGCTGGAGCGCCTTAAAAGTGTGGTGGCATATTGTTATAATAATTCCAGGTTTTACCACGACCGGCTTGAAAAGGCCGGGGTTGGAGACGGCAGCCGCATAAAGCAGCTGTCCGATATTCAGTACATACCGTATACCACCAAGGACGATTTCAGAGAGCACTATCCCTTTGGCCTCAGGTCCGTGCCCATGAAGGACGTGGTGAGGATTCACGCCTCTTCCGGTACGACGGGCAAGCCGACGGTGGGGCTGTATACAAAAGAGGACATTGAAAACTGGAGCGACTGCGTGGCCAGGGTGACCGTTGCAGGCGGTGTGACGGCGGACGACATTATCCAGATTTCATTTGGCTATGGGCTTTTTACCGGGGCGCTGGGCCTTCATTTCGGACTTGAGAAGGTGGGGGCGACAGTTATACCCGCCTCCTCCGGCAACACTGAAAAGCAGCTTATGATGATGCGTGATTTCGGCGTTACAGGCATTGTGGCCACTCCGTCGTATGCCCTTTACCTCAGCGAGGCCATAAAAGAGGGCGAGCACCCACTGTCAGAATACAAGCTGAAGCTGGGAATTTTAGGCAGTGAACCGTGCACACCGGAGATGAGGAGCCAGATAGAACAGAATTTAGGCATTTATGTGTCAGATAACTACGGCATGACGGAGCTTGGCGGCCCGGGTGTCTCAGGCGACTGCCCTGAGCGGAACGGAATGCACTTTGCAGAGGACCACTTCCTGCCGGAGATTATAAACACCGAGACAGGCGAGTGGGCCCCTCAGGGCGAGGTGGGGGAGCTTGTAGTTACAACCCTTACGAGAAGGGCGATGCCGGTGCTCCGGTACAGGACAAAGGACATAACCCGTCTTATATATGAGCCCTGTTCCTGCGGCAGGACCCATGTCCGTATGGCCAAGACAATGGGCAGGACGGACGACATGCTGATTATAAAGGGAGTAAACGTATTCCCCACCCAGATAGAGAGCGCCCTTGTGGGCACAGAGAAGATAGGCCCGCATTACCAGCTTGTTGTGCGCCGAGAGAACTTCCGCGATACGCTGGAAATTCGCGTGGAGCTCATTGACGCCAAGGTGCTTGAGAGCTTTGGAGAGCTTGAACGCCTTAGAAACAGTATTGAAAACAAGCTGCGGAGCGTGTTAGGTTTACAGACAAAGGTCACGCTTGTAAAACCCAAAAGCCTCGAGCGATTCCAGGGAAAGGCAAAGAGGATTTTGGATTTGAGAAACGTTGAAAATAAATAATCCAGAAAGGAATGAGATATTGTGAAAGAACTGCTGATTGGCAATGCCGCTGTTGCAAGAGGCCTGTATGAGGCTGGCTGCGGCGTTATCTCCAGCTATCCTGGCACACCCAGCACTGAAATAACAGAGGAAGCGGCAAAGTACGACGAGATTTACTGCGAGTGGGCCCCCAATGAAAAGGTGGCCATGGAGGTGGCCTTTGGTGCCTCACTCGGGGGAGTGAGGAGCAGCTGCGCGATGAAGCATGTGGGGCTGAACGTGGCGGCGGACCCCCTTTTTACCATGTCCTATACTGGTGTTAACGCGGGCGTTGTAATCTGTGTTGCCGACGACCCGGGAATGCACTCCTCCCAGAATGAGCAGGACTCACGCCACTACGCAATCGGAGCGAAGGTACCCATGCTGGAGCCGGCGGACTCTGAAGAGGCGTATGAGTTTGCAAAGCGCGCTTTTGAGCTCTCGGAGGAGTATGACACGCCTGTGTTTCTGCGCATGTGCACGAGAATTGCCCACTCACAGAGCATTGTCCAGACAGGAGAGCCGAAGAAAATAGAGAGAAAGCCGTATGTAAAAGACGGCGGAAAATACATAATGATGCCGGCAAACGCCAAAAAGCGCCACCCGGTAGTTGAAGAGAGAATGAAAAAGCTGTCTGCTCTGGCGGAGAAAACCGACTTCAACAGGGTTGAGATGGGCGGCACGGATATCGGCATAATCACCTCCGGTACGTCGTATCAGTACGTCAAAGAGGTGTTCGGCGACAAGGTGAGCGTGTACAAGCTGGGACTTGTGCACCCCCTGCCGGTGGAGAGCCTTCGTGAGTTTGCCGCTAAGGTCAAAAAGCTCTATGTTGTAGAGGAGCTTGACGGCGTGATTGAGGCCCACTGTAAGGCAAACGGCATTGATGTTATCGGCAAAGATATGTTTTCCAATATAGGAGAGTTTTCACAGAAGACAATCGCCGCGGCCTTTGGCCTGCCTCCTCATGAGACATATAAAATCTCAGAGACAGTACCGGTCCGTCCGCCTATGATGTGCGCCGGATGTCCCCACAGGGGAATGTATTATGTCCTGGCAAAGAACAAGGTGACAGTGCTGGGAGACATCGGCTGTTATACCCTGGGGGCTCAGCCTCCTCTTGCCGCAATTGACACCACTCTCTGCATGGGTGCGTCAGTATCCGGCCTGCACGGCTTTAACAAGGCCTTTGGAGAAGAGGGCGGAGAAAAGTGCGCGTGTGTTATCGGTGACTCCACGTTTATACACTCCGGCGTGACCGGCCTTATAAATGTGGCGTATAATAATTCACCCTCCGTGGTCATAATTCTGGATAACTCCATAACCGGCATGACCGGACATCAGCAGAACCCCACGACCGGTTACAATATAAAGGGTGACCCGGCAACTAAAATTGACCTTGAGACTCTCTGCCACGCAGTTGGAATTGAGCATGTATCGGTGGTTGACCCCTATGACCTTGACATGTGCGACAAGGCGCTCAAGGAAGCACTTTCTAAAAAGGAGCCGTCTGTTATCATATCCAGAAGGCCCTGTGTGCTTCTCAAATACGTAAAGGCAAAAATGCCTGTAAAGGTAAACCCGGATAAATGCAAGAGCTGTAAAAAGTGTATGGGCTTCGGCTGCCCGGCGATAAGCTTTAAAGAGGGCAAGGCATTTATTGACAACACTCTGTGTGTTGGCTGCGGTGTCTGCACACAGCTCTGTGCCTTTGATGCAATAGAAAGTGAGGGCTAAGCTATGGATACTATGAGCATTATGATTGTGGGCGTAGGCGGACAGGGCTCCGTCCTTGCCAGTAAGCTTTTAGGCAGACTGCTCGTTGACGAGGGGTATGACGTAAAGGTGTCCGAGGTACACGGAATGAGCCAGCGCGGCGGCTCAGTTACCACATATGTGAGGTTTGGAGACCGTGTGTACTCTCCGCTTATAGATGACGGCGAGGCGGACTATATCGTGTCTTTTGAAAAGATTGAGGGAGCGCGGTATTTGAACTGCCTGAAAAAGGGCGGCAGGTTAATTGTCAACACACAGCAGATTGACCCAATGCCTGTTATCATCGGACAGGCGGATTATCCTGAGAAAATACTGGACAGCGTAAGGGCTTCCGGCGCGGAGGTTGACGCCGTTGACGCACTGGCAATTGCCCGGGAGGCAGGGTCTGCCAAGGCGGTAAATATCGTGCTTATGGCACGCCTTGCGAAGTATTTCCACATACCTTATGACAAGTGGATTGCGGCAATTGAAAAGACCGTGGCTCCAAAGTTTGTGGACATGAATAAAAAAGCTTTCGAGCTGGGATATAATCATTAAAAATTTAATATACGTTGAAAGGACAACAGTTACCAATGGAAAACTACTATCAGAAAGAGATTGAAACGGCCTCACAAGAACAGATAAGGGAATGGCAGAACGAGCGCCTTGTTAAGACAGTTCACCATGTGTGGGAGAATAACGAGTTTTACAGGAAACGCATGCAGGAAAAGGGCGTGACGCCAGAGGATATAAAGTCTGTTGACGACCTCTATAAGCTCCCCTTTACTACAAAGGACGACCTCAGAGAGCAGTATCCCTATGGCCTCTTGTCAAAGCCCCTTGATGAATGTGTGAGAATACAGTCCACAAGCGGCACAACAGGGAGAAGAGTTGTGGCGTTTTACACACAGCACGACATTGACCTCTGGGACGACTGCTGCGCCAGGGCAATTGTGGCCGCAGGAGGTACGAAAGACGATGTCTGCCATGTGAGCTATGGCTACGGCCTCTTCACAGGCGGACCGGGACTGAACGGCGGCTCCCACAAGGTCGGGTGCCTCACTCTTCCGATGTCCTCCGGAAATACGGAGCGGCAGATACAGTTTATGACAGACCTTGGCTCCACAATCCTGTGCTGCACTCCGTCATATGCCGCGTATCTTGCCGAGAGCATAATTGAGAAGGGCCTGAGAGACAAGATAAAGCTGAAAGCCGGCATATTCGGTGCTGAGGCATGGACAGAGGAGATGCGTCAGGACATTCAGGATAAGCTCGGAATAAAGGCTTATGACATTTACGGCCTCACAGAGATATCAGGCCCCGGCGTGTCCTTTGAGTGCAGCGAGCAGACCGGCATGCACATAAATGAGGACCACTTTATAGCCGAGATAATTGACCCCAACACCGGCGAGGTGCTGCCGGAGGGGGCAAAGGGTGAGCTGGTGTTCACCAGTATCACAAAAGAGGCGTTTCCCCTTCTTAGATACAGAACAAGAGATATTTGCATTCTCTCAAGAAAGCCCTGCTCATGTGGCAGAACGCACGTCAAGATGACGAAGCCCCTGGGCAGAAGCGACGACATGCTAATTGTAAAGGGAGTAAACGTGTTCCCGTCACAGATTGAGATGGTTCTCCTCCAGAAGGGACTTACATCAAACTACCAGATAATCGTTGACAGAGAAAAGACCACCGACTCAATTGAGGTAAAGGTGGAGATGACGCCGGCGCTATTCCACGATACCATGACGACTCTCGAAGCTAAAGAACAGGAGATTACCGACGCGCTCAAGTCGGTGCTGGGAATTTACGCGAAGATAAGCATTGTAGAGCCAAAGTCTATTGTTAGAAGCGAAGGAAAGGCAGTAAGAGTTATCGACAAGAGAAATCTCTACAAAAACAACTGATTCCGGGAGGTATGAAAAATGACAATCAGCCAGTTATCAATTTTCGCAGAGAACAAACCGGGTACAATTTATGAAATCACAAGGACGATTGCAGACGCGGGGGTGGATATCCGTGCCCTCAGTGTGGCAGATACCCAGGACTTCGGTATCCTCCGCCTTATTGTAAGCGACATTGAAAAGGCAAGGCAGGCGTTAAATGAGGACAACTGCGTTGTATCCGTCACTCAGGTAATTGGAGTTGCGGTGCCGGATAAGCCGGGCGGGCTGGCGGACGTGCTTAAAATCCTGAAAGATGCGGAGATAAATGTGGAGTATGTCTATGCGTTTATAACGATTTCGGGAAAGAACGCCTGCGTGGTGCTGAGAGTTGGGGACAACGAAAAGGCCATAAAGATTTTAAATGACGCGGGTGTGACACTTCTGTCAGAGGATTTTATAAAGCAGCTGTAAAGGCAGAATATAATGAAAGGGAGAGGGCTTTTGCCCTCTCCCTTTACATGTTTAAAAGCTATTTTATATTATATCCCATATACGCACGATGTAAGAAATTATACTCTTGTTAAAAATGTGAGGGAGCAGTTTGGCGTTTATGCTTTAAAAAATTTTCCCGCCTGTAATTTACACAGGCGGGAAACATTTTTCGCTTAAGACCGATTACAGCTTTTTTACAAACAGCGCCCTTATAGCGTTTAGCACGGCGATTATCATAACGCCCACGTCGGCGAATATTGCAAGCCACATGCCCGCAATTCCCAGAGCGCCGAGGGCGAGACAGATTAGCTTTATGCCGATAGCAAATACAATGTTCTGGTACACAATTCGCAGGCACTTTTTGGAGATTTTGATTGCCTTGGATATCTTCATGGGGTCGTCATCCATGAGCACCACGTCAGCGGCTTCAATGGCGGCGTCTGAGCCCATGGCGCCCATTGCAATGCCGATATCGGCGCGGGAGAGTACCGGCGCGTCGTTAATTCCGTCGCCCACAAATGCAAGCGTTCCCCCGGCGGGCTTGGTTTTTATAAGCTTCTCAACTATTTCAACCTTGTCTTCGGGAAGCAGCTCAGAGTGCACCTCGTCAACTCCAAGTTCCCGGCCAACAGCCTGGGCAACGGAGCCAATGTCTCCCGTCAGCATAACGGTTTTTGTAACCCCGGCGGACTTAAGTGCGCCGATGGCCTCTTTGGCGGTGGGCTTTATCACATCGGATATGAGGATATGTCCCGCGTACTGGCCGTCAATTGCCATGTGGATTATTGTTCCTACGTGGTGGCAGGGGATATATTCAATGCCAAGCCTTTCCATAAGCTTTGCATTGCCGGCGGCGACCGGAATGCCGTCCACGTTTGCCATGACGCCGTTTCCGCTTATCTCCTGAACGTCAGTGACGCGGCTGCGGTCGGGCTCGCGTCCGTAAGCGCGCTGAAGGCTGCGGCTTATGGGGTGGGAGGAGGCGCTCTCCACAAGGGCGGCGTATTCTATGAGCTTTTCGTCCTCTAATTTATTGTGGTGAATTCCGTTTACCTCAAAGACGCCCTGTGTCAGTGTGCCTGTTTTGTCAAACACCACATAATTTGTCTTTGAGAGAGTCTCCAGATAGTTAGAGCCCTTTACAAGCACGCCCTCCCGGCTTGCTCCCCCGATACCCGCAAAGAAACTGAGGGGGATGCTGATTACAAGGGCGCAGGGGCAGCTGATGACGAGAAAGGTGAGAGCGCGGTAAATCCAGTCAGACCACTGGGGGGAAGATCCCATGGCCAGCATGCGGATAAGAGGCGGAAGAATTGCCAGGGCAAAGGCGCCGATACATACGGCGGGGGTGTAAATCTTGGCAAATTTTGAGATGAAGTCCTCGGATTTGGACTTTCTGGAGCTGGCATTTTCCACGAGGTCTAATATTTTTGAAACAGTGGACTCGCCAAATTCTTTGGTTGTTTTAATTTTTAAAACGCCTGTCATGTTTATACAGCCGCTTATAATCTCGTCCCCGGTTTTGGCGTCCCTGGGCAGGCTCTCGCCGGTGAGGGCGCTGGTATTAAGACTGCCTGAGCCCTCTACTATAACGCCGTCTATCGGCACTTTCTCGCCGGGCTGGACCACGATGACCGTGCCGACCTCCACCTCGTCCGGGTCGACGCGTACAAGAGCGCCGTTTTCCTCGATGTTGGCGTAGTCCGGACGGATATCCATAAGTTCGGATATATTCTTGCGGCTTTTTCCAACGGCGTAGCTCTGAAAGAACTCGCCAATCTGGTAGAACAGCATGACGGCTATGGCCTCCACATAGTCACCGCTGTCTGTTACGGCGATTACAAATGCGCCTATAGTGGCGATTGCCATGAGAAAGTTTTCGTCAAATACCTGACGGTTTTTTATGCCCTTGCCGGCCTTTATCAGTATGTCGTATCCGATTACAAGGTAGGGGACAAGGTACAGCACAAATTTCCACATACCGTCAAGCGGTACAAAATGAAGGGCAATAAGCAGGGCGGCCGCTGCAAAAATGCGGACAAGCATCTTTTTCTGTTTTTTATTCACCGGGTTTGTCACCTTCTTTAATGGTTTTACAGGCACATTCGCCGCCCCCAGGCGGCGAATTGTGATTAATTGATATTCATACCTGCGGTAGGTATATTAAAAGAAGATTTCGCAGTCGTCCTCCACCTTTTTGCAGCTTTTATAGACCTGCTCCATAACAGTACGGGGCTCATGTCCGTCCTCAAATTCCACGTTCATCTTGAGAGTCATAAAGTTTACGGTGGCGTCTTTTACACCGGGGGTTTTCTTTGCGGCGTCCTCCATCTTGTTGGCACAGTTTGCGCAGTCAACCTCAATTTTGTAAGTCTTTTTCATAACAGAAACCTCCATAAAGCCTGTGGGCGTTAAATATGAAAAAAATAATTTGAATTAAACAATTAAAAAATTGTTTAATTGTTTAACCTTATGATACACACTACTATGCGGAATGTCAAGGCTCTGTGTAAAAAATTTTTTGTAATATAATACTTTTACAATGGGAAGGGCTGTGATATTATATTATTACATGAAAAGACGTTCAGAATAACAGGCGAGAACAGGAAAGAGGTGGAAGTTGTGGGAGAGCTGCACCTGCCCCATGACCACGGACAGCACATGGAAAAGGCATTTGAGCACATGCCGAAAACAGAGGACTTTCAGACGGTTTCTGACATATTTAAACAGCTTGGAGACGGCAGCAGGATAAAAATTTTCTGGCTTTTATGCCACTGCGAAGAGTGCGTTATAAATATATCCTCCATGATGGATATGTCAAGTCCGGCAGTGTCTCACCATTTAAAGCAGCTTAAGGCCGCGGGGCTGATTGTCAGCCGCCGGGAGGGCAAGGAGGTATATTACCGGGCCGCCGGTACCCAGGAGGCTGAGCTTCTGCACCACATGATTGAAAAGCTGGTGGAAATTTCCTGTCCGTCCATGTAATGAATAA